>JABSPG010000007.1 GCA_013214445.1 Ekhidna sp.
CAGTAGCTACACTAGTCTTCTGTTCTTCTGTTAAAGTTGTACTACTTACTGTTGGTGTAGGAGCTTCTCTAGCAACTACCTGTTCGAATGTAGGTTCTCTAGCCTCTCTTCTAGGCCTAGGAGCTTCTTGTGTGGCTATCTCTATAGGAACTTCCATAGGTATAGTAACAGGAGCTTCTATAGGTTGACTACTTGTAACCTGTGTAGGTGTGACCTCAGAAGGAAAAGAAGGTGCGGAAGCAGCCAAAGAAGCATCAGAAGATTTTAAAGGTCCTTCTCTGGGTTGAACTACTTCTTCTTGTACAGGTTGAACTACTTCTTCTTGTACAGGTTGAACTACTTCTTCTTGTACAGGTTGAACTACTTCTTCTTGTACAGGTTGAACTACTCTAGGTACACTCTTCTTAGAGTTCTCAAATAAGGACGCATCTATATCTGCTTCTGTGAATGGCGAACGTAAATCACTTACACTAGTTACAGATGAATCTTGCATTAGCTTATCAGCCATACCACCTAGAGCAGACATGTCTCCCTCTAGTCCATTACTCCCTTGCAGTCCTGCTTCATCCATACCACCAATTCTAGCCAGTTCATCCATAGGGCTAAAATAGTCTTGTCCTACGACTGGGCGGATAAAGTTTTGAGCCGTTCCCTTACTATTATCAGCACTGAGTTTGCGCCCTGTGATGTCTTTAGTAAGCCCTGCTAGGGATAGGAAGCCTTTAAAGTCTGCCTCAATATCTTTCTGAGATTCTAGATTTGCCCTACGTTCAGGATTCAAAGCAGCCATAGCCGATTTAGTCTTGTTCATACCCTCGTAGGCTGCACCAGTAAGCGTAGACATTGCGCTAGGCTTGTTCTGGTAATCTAGTATTGCTTTCTTATCAGGCTTCGCAAAACGGTATTCACGGCCTTCTCTGTAGTCTGGATTGTAAGGGTTACCAGACATGTTCAGAGTGGTTCTAAGCGACTTTGAGAATCGGCTAGGTAATTGCATAGGTGTCGGCAAAGCGTCCATGTGAGACACCATTTGGTCGCCTCCGAACGATGCTTGCATACCCCTACTAGTTCTCGGAATCTGTATTGCTAATTGCTTTGCTAGATTGCTTTGAGTACTAGGGTCTGTACCTTCCTTCAAGTACTTACCTGCTAAGGAGTACATCACTTGGTCTACACTGCGACCGCCTATATCATAACTCTGTTGAGTCAAGTCATCTGCATGACCTTGTATAGATGGCAGTGCATCAGTGTATTGTGAACCCTCTTTCTTTGACGTTGCAACTATCTTGTCGTAGCTTCGTTGCTGTGCCTTAGTTATTTCTGGAGCTTCTATAATGCTTGTAACGCCACGCTGTATACTACCTTGCGTAAGGTTATCTACTTGCCTATACTTAGGGTCTACACCACTCAAGTCATAGCGAGTTACGTCACCACTTCTTTGAGATTCTGGTATAGAACCTATTTCGTTACTTCCAGTAATCGGCAGTCCAGTAGAACGCAACCTTGCATTAAGTACTGCTTCATCAGTGTCAGCACCTACTAAGTGTGAGTCAGGGTCATTACCTGTATCATTCTCAGCAAGCCAAGCCGTAGCCATATCTACATCAGCATCGCCAGTACTTATCTGGTCTTGCCAGTCTAGAGTCTCATTAGTATCGGAGTCTCCGCCTTGGCTGAGGTCATCAAACCCTCCATCCCAGCTTCCCGATGTACCTTCGTAATCATCATCCATTAGTGTTGTCCTCTTTGTTAGACTCTTTCATTTTACGCTTTAAGTCTAAAAGTTCATTCATTAATAGTATATCCATTAAGCTATAAGTCCCGTCCTCTAACTCTTTCAAAGTGAGCATAGGGGGTTCAGCTATTACTGGCCTGTGCAGAAAGAAGTTTACATTGGGAAACAAAGAAGGTAAGTCCTCTACATATTCAGCAGAAGAACTTACCTCGTTTTGTTCAACTAAGCCTTTGTTGGCATTAGTGCGCGACCTTGCTCGAAAAAATCTTTATACTGTAATTCACATACAGCCTTAAAGATAAGTACTAGGTCTATCAATTTACCACTATACAGTTGGTCAATGTTCACATCACTTAATTCAACAGGGTTACCTGCGCCATCTACTGTGCGAACTGTGTATAGGAACTTCTTAAATATCCCTAGCAGAGTATCATTCTGTACATTAGTCATAAGACGTAGTACATCATCAAAGTCTGCTGTACCTTCTATGAAGGGTATTGCATATTGAGCGCAAGCATTCATAAGTATGCTAGAGTTAGAGAGTGCTTCAATAGCATTCCACTGTCTAGCATATATCTGTTTACCACCAATAGTAGTTTTTAATTCTAAACAAGCCATAGGGTTCTCCTTAAGTTAGCTTATAAGATATCAGTGTAAGTGCCCGGTACAGGCCATTCGATTTGCTCGAAGCGTACAGTCCAGTTGTGTACTGTAAAGCTGTTACCACGGCTTAAGTTAGGCACTTTAGGGATATAACCTGTAGTAGCTGCAACAAGAGTACCGCCCATCTTATCTTGAACGATTGCATGCCAAGGTATAAACACTGCATTATTATCAGCTAAACCTAATGATTGGTCTAAGATAGCACGAGCTTGTAGTACTTGATTAGAGTCAGATGTATGTAGTAGGTTGAAGCTAATCAAGCCTGACTTGTTTGCACTTGTAGCTACGTTCATATTACCTTTTGCATCAATAACATCGTTATGTGCATTAACTGCACGAGCAGCAGTGATGATGTTATTTGAGTCAGCAAAACCAGAGATAGTTACGCCATCAATGATTAAGTCTACTTTGTTAAATGTGTACTGTTTCATGTATATGTTTCCAATAGTTAATAGTAATAAAAAATAGGGCACATCTTATGTAAGATGCACCCTAGGTATTTCTTGTGTACTACTCTGAGAATGAACCAGTAATAGTAGCACCATGTATAGCACCTGCGCCCACAGCTTTAAAGGTGATACCGTTATAGATACGATTACCTTTATCACTTGCAGATACTTGTGTTACTGGCACAGAGAAAATCTCATAACCTAGAGGCAAGTAATTACCATCAGAGTCATTACCTGCTGCTACTAAACCATTACGTACAGCTTGACGTAGAGCTAAGTCTACTTGCTGAACTACCAATGCAATACCTGCATCAGTGTATGGAATCTTAGTAGTAGAGGTATATAACAAGTTGAATACATTTAACTGTACTTGTTTCTCTAACCATGCAACGCCATGAACAGTATCTAGCCAACCACCTCCAGCCATACGGCCGTCTGAGTATAAGCTTGTACTGCCAACTTTCAAGAAGCTATTCACGTTGATAGATTCTAAGGCTTTCTTCTGTGTAGTAGATAAGTCAGCTACCGTAATAGTAGGTAACTTCTTAAACATTAGAGTCAAAGTAGTATTAGTACCTTGGTAATTAACCGTATTAATACGACCTAATACAGATGCACTAGGGTATTCAGCAGTTACAGGAGAGTAAGACGTAATAGTATTACCATTAGACTTAGCATCAATCTGCCCTGCAATAGTGCCAGAAGCAGTAGCTAGGCCAAGTGCGTTAGCATCATTAGTAGTGTTACCAAAGATACGTTTAGTTGCTTGGCAGTAGTCAGAGATAGCAATTGCAGTAGCACTATCACGCCACTTCTTATCACTTACTACTTCATTGAAAGTGCCATCAAACAAGTCACATTGCTGTAGACCTTGTAGTGCAGTTTCACCAACAGCACCCGCCACAACTGTAGGAGCAGGACTTGCAGTATCTAGTAAGCCTAAAGCTATAGCAGTACCTGTTACATCAACAGTTAGTGCTTCTACAGTAGATGATGCACCAGCAGTGCCAGATTCAATAATGAACTTGCCATCTAAGTAAATACATGTAGCATCTGCTGTAGCTGCTGTTAGTGCAGTATTTACAACAATAGCTACACCATTCAAAGATGTAGCTGCTGAGAAATCTAACGCAGTAATAGCTTCGGCTGCAACACCATCCACTTCAATAGAGAAGCCACCAGCAGTTATAGCTTGTAAAGTTGCTAGGTCTGCATGCTCGTTAGACTCAATGTAACCTGCTGTAGGGTTAGCTGCTAGTACTGCACCAACCATAAACACTTGTGGTGTAGGTACTTGTGCATAGTAGCCTGTAGCTGCTGCATTGATTTCTGGGTAGGTAGCTTGTGGATACATAGCACCTACTTCTGGCAGTGAGCCAAATGTCTGCACTCGGTTAGCTACACCTACTTCTGTATGGCCCTCTGACTCATCCGTAAGGAAAAGTAGATTACCAAAACCCGGTAGAGCAACTGGCGTAGGTGCAATGCCAATAGAGACATTAACAATATTATCATAAGTTACTGACATTTATTATTCCTTGATATTTATATTTAAGTTAGTGACTTTGCCACTCTCTTCAAAGTGTGAGCCACTTATGTTGAATTCGTCAACGTAGCCTATTACAACTTCATCAACTTGTAAGACAGACATTATACAAGTTATGCCTGTCCTGATTTCCCAATTAGTCTCTAGACTTTTATTGCGAAGGTTAGTAGCTTTCTTACGTAGTAAGTGCATACCAACTTCATCACATATTGCTTCCACATCGGGTCTAAAGAAGCTATTATCAAACTTAATTATATCACTGTAGCCGCCAGCTCTATTGAAGAGTACGTCTACCATGATTTCTCTATTACCTTCTGTCCTCTGAATCAACTCCCCATCCTTTTCATAGGTAGTTAATTCATCGTAACAAGGGCTTCTACTTCCCATAATACGTATGGCGGCAAAAGGGTTTTCAGTAGGTCGAGGTGCATTTTGATACATAGGGTAAGAGTAGCGAGGTATGCCAACGGCAATATCAACTATCTTTTGCATAGCTACTACGTAGGGGTTCTTTTCAATCAATTGGAATCCTCCAGTATTGTAGTGCCTATCATGATATAGAAGCCCGAAGCTTTATGCTTTAGCTCTTTTACCATCTTGTATGTTTCACCATATATTGCTATACGGTCATTCAGCTTGAGTTCATTTATTCCAGTGAACTTCATAAACGCAGGAGTACGTTCACCTGTAGTCTTTGCTTTCAACTCTATACCTGCTATACCTGCATCCCTATCACCAAATGGCATAGGAGTTACAGAAATAACTGTAGGGTCGTCAAAGCCTTCAGATACCCAATGATTATCTGTATCATAATAGCCATCTCGTTTCTTGAAGTACTGTACAGGTGTAGTAGTATCTCCTGAGAAGGCATCAAACATGTTAATCATTAGGCTACCCTCGGTCCTGAGAAGTATATACGCCTGTAACGTATATACTCTTGTCCATAAGTTGTAGAGTTTAGTGCATCGAAGTTGTTAGCTTGGTCACGACTAATCGCATACTCAACTACTACTTCGTCCACTTCTTTACTTCTTATTGGTACTGCTGCACCTTGCTCCCCCGCAGAAGAACGATTGGCAAGATAGATTAGATGGCCTACTAGATAAGCCTGAGCTTTATCATATGCAGTTCCCCATCTTGATTCTAACTTGCCCATCTTAAGTACGGCATCATCTAGAAAGATATCAAACCGTACTTCTGGTGTAGCTGTAAACTCAGGGAATCGGGCAATCCAATTCGCATAAGTTAACATAGGAATTCCTTATTTACGTACTAGTTCATACATCTGTTCAATGTAATCTTTTGTAGAGTCTTTAGGCAATTTCATACCTGTAGCTTCTACAACAGTTCGCATATCTTCTGGTGTAAGAGTTGACTTAGGTCTTTCGATAATAGTCATCTCACCTCTGTCCACTAACTCTTGGATAGGACAAATGTACTTGTATTCGCCAGTCCATGTATGAGTATTCTTAAAGATACCTTGCTTCTTGCCTTGCGTAAGGTTAGCTATCTTAGTTCTTTCAGTAGTATAAATCTTACGCTTGACTTTACCAGTGTCTACAGCATTCCATAATTCATCATCAATTATTACAGTGTGTTGTGCAGGTACGAAAATAATCTCGTACTGCGGCTTCTCTTGTACTTTTACAGCCTTACCTAACTTATTGATGTGGTCTGTTTGTACACCACGGTTAGTGTAAGCAATGAATTGTAATGCTGCATGTGACCTGTCGTTTCTTAATTTCATAGGGTTCTCCTTAGAACAGATTAAATTTCAGAGTATACTGCAACAGCAGCAGGGTAAGTTACTTCTAGACCACCAAAGCGACCACGTCCCGGAACTTCATATACTAGGCCATGTAACTGTACAGGCAAGAATTGAAGTGGTAACGTTTCACGGATACGGATAGTCTCACGACCTTCTGGTGAAGTATGCTTAATGAATACCATTAACTCATAACCAAAACCAGTTTCTTCATCAGCAATGGCATTAAGAGATTTAATTTGGTCCATGCTAGTGATGAACGGGTTATTCTTAATGAAGAACTGAGCAATAGTAGTATCAGATACATCGTTACGAGGTGTTTGCATGATGTGGTGGTAACGGTCTAATGGTAACCATAACTCAGAAGGTGAGAAGATTTTCTTAGTAGTAGTGTGCATAGCACGACCACCAAAGAATAAATCAGCTAAGATTTCATCAGGAACTTTAGCATTAGCACCTACCCATGAACGACTACCCGCAGCACCTGTAGGTACTTGTGTATGTGGGATTTCAGGGTGTAGACCAGCAGCATTACCAAAGAAGCCAATGAAGTCTTCATTACCATACCATACAGAGTCATTGATTAACTCTTCATAGCCACGCTTAGATGCTTGTGCACGTCTAGCTTCAAGGGGCATACCTGTTACTTGAGCAGCAGCTACTTCATCGATATCAAAGTCATAAGCAGTACCAAGTGTTTTAACAGACATACTGTATTCTTTACCAGTGATTTCTGATTTAGGGAAATCTGTAGCACGAGCATTGATTACTTGTGCTTTACCAACACGGTCATACGAACGGAAAGTCAGAGTTGTTACACCTGCGCCACCAAAAGTATTAGTAGTGAAACACTCACGAGCTTCTAAGTCTGGGTATAGAACGTCATACGTTTGAGTTTCAATTGCTTCTAACTGACGTTGGAAGAATAAGCCATCGCTATCCGACATCTTCACGCCATTCTTAGCAAGAGCTTCATCCATGATTCTAAGTGTAGTATCTGTTAATGCAATTGAATTATCATTAGCAACAACTACTTTAAGTTCTTCATCAGATAATTGTAAAGTAGCGATTTGTGAATCATTTAATTTTACGATACGAGCCATTTATATTTCTCTCTTATAAATAATATTATGTAGTAGCAGAGCGAATCCCTGCTACATAAAAGTTACTAAGCTATTAAGCAATAGTTAAGATGCGTACACGTACGATGTCATCAGCAGCGGCTGCACTTGAGTCGAATATTGCATTAGTTGCTAAGAAGTAACCACCAGTAACAACACCAGTAAAGGCATGAGTTAAAGGGTTGTAATAAACACCAGTAGCAGTAGCGCGGTCAATAGCTGTACCTGCTAAAGCTTGAATACAACCAAAGCGCATAGCTGGAACAGTGTTACCTACTAAATACTCTACGTTGCTGTCTGAACCACTAACATCACCAATGATTGCTCGGTCTTGTTCTTGACGTGCTTGACGTAAAGCAAGAGCTTCAATAGTGAAATCACCAGTTACATTAGTGCCACTAGCAGTTTCACATTTACGGTCTCCAGTACGAACTAGTACAGAAGCATAAGGAGCATTATCAGTACCTTCTAATTCCCAAGAGTCCACTACTTTAGCTGCGTAATGGATGCCATAGATTTGGCCAAGTACTGCATCGCGTGTGTTAATGTTGAAAGCTTGATTTACTGACATATTATTTGTTTCCTTGATTACGTTTAATTGCTCTTTCACGAGCCATTTCAGAAGTAGACTTTGCAGTCACTGCTGTATCGTTCACCGCTACTTGTACTTGCTTACGCAGGATATTACTCATAGGGCTTTCACTGTCACCATCTTCTAGTGCAATATCATATGCACATTCTACATAGGCAACAGATTTGTCTTCCATACTCTTGTCACGAAGCTCGGCCACTACAGCACGTTTCGCATCAATAATACTTAGACCTGTCACATCCATATCAGATAGTGTTGCCACTTCTGTTACAAATGCAAGTCGCTTAGTTACAAGCTTGTCAATGGCTGCATCGTCAAACTTTGCAGTAGCATCGGCAAGGGCTTTGTCACTTAGGGCAACTTTATCTAGAGCAGCTTCTAACTTTGCAGTTGCTACATCTAAATCTTTAATACTGTCTGCTACTTTAGCTTCTGCTTCTACAAGCTTCTTCTCAGTATCAGCCAGTTTGATTTCTGCATCAGATAAAGTAATAGCTTCATCAGCAATCTTTGCACTACCTGCACGACCACTTTCAACGATGGCTATGTGGTTAGCTTTAATGTTTGTCTTATAAGCGTCATACTCAAGACCTTTATCAGCTAAGACTAAAGTACAAGTATGGCCAGAAGATAACTGTGAAACACCTGTATCAATAAGCTCAAGGGCTTCTGCATCATTAATAACAATGTGACCTGCTAACATATTACCGTCAGCTAGAGGGACACCATCAAGGTTGCCCTTCTGTAAGTCCTTAGAGTTGTCAATAGATACATCTTCATCAGGGTGGTCAATTGTAATAGGAGCAGAGCGGTAAGACTCAATGCTATCTTTACAGAATAAATCCGCTTCTAATGTAGCAACCTTAACAATAGAGTTAGGGTCACGGTCAGCAAATAATGCACCACACTCACTAGCTCTGTATTGCATAATACCAGTACGCGCAATAGTACAAGGCGCAATCATTGCACCACTATCTTTGAACTTACGTTCACTTGGCATATCACATGCAAAGTCATTTAGCTGTATAGTAGAAGCTTCATCACTGAAACGAACTACTGCACTAGCTACTAGGCTTTTTCGCATCTGTATTTCCTTTTTCTTTAAGTAAATGTCTTGGCTCAGGTGGCTTCTGAAATGGTACATCGTGTCCGAACAACTGCTCTTTGTTTATAAGCATCTGTGCATCTTCGGCTGTAATTATGTCAGAGTCAACTAGCATCTGTATAGGTTCTATCGTCTTCTTAATTCTCTCAGCCTTCTGTAAAGGAGACTCAGGGAATATTGGATTGAACTCATAACGTATCTTATCTATGCCATAGTGAGCTTCAATAAGTTTATCAATTATCTTAAGTTTAGGTTTAAATATTGCTTTTTGCAAACCCATAAGTAAATCAATGTAGTTATTTAAATCACTCTCACCTGTAGCGTTCATGCCATCAGGAGAAGCAGATAAGAATCTAGTTGCAGGTATACCAACTGCGGCCGCTATAATACGTAGGTACTCCCAAATAAGGTCTTTAACCCCGTTTAGTTGTGCAGTCTTCGTACTGTATTCTTCTGTGCTATCTAATAGTAAGACGTTGTACAGAGATTTAAGTTGCTTCATAACTCGGAAGCGTTTCATTATCTGAGCTTCACCTTCCTCGCTAGTAAGAATGTCTTGTAGACCTTCAATACTAACTACATCAACAACAGCTTCTTGACACAATTGTGCAGCAGCCTTAGCAGATGTATGGAAGTTATCTATTACCTCCATTAGCGGAATCAAGGTACTATCACTGTACCACTGGTTACGCATGAATTCATATAGAGGAAGTTCAGTTGCTTCAAAGCGAAGTAATCTAGAGTGATGTATAGATGATGCAGAGTTTACAAATTGGTAGTGAGTTGGAAGTCCATAAGTAGGACTCATTGGCTCAGTATCCATAGTTCCCATAGCATGCATACGAGTTCTATCTATCACTTGTAACGATTTTATACAGCCCTTCTTTAATCGTTTAAGATTAAGTGGCTTACTTAGAGGGCCTGAACCCTTTATGTCTAGTACTATAAAACAAGTGCCATACACTCTTGCCCACTTATATGCTTCTCTAAACTTATCAGCAATACATAATTCATCATCAGCATCTCTGCCTTCTTGACTCTCTATGTGTCTCCAAGTACGAGTCATATCTTGCGGTATTATATTACATACTTTCTGGGATACCCAATCCTCACGGTATCTAGCAGCCAGTTGAACCCAATCAAGGTTCTTACCAGAGTGAGTCCACTTGTTATAAACAGACTTATCATTTTCTCCACCCATACCACTTACGATATTCTCTAACCCATCATTCATTGTGATAGAACTAGAAGCAGATGAATGCTCTGGTGTTGCATCTTTAAGCACTTGTTGTTGTGCAGAATCTACAATTGCTTGCGCTATTAAAGTTTTTTGGGCTTCCATAGGTTACCCCTTTTTGCTAGAGAAACCATTAGGCTTCTCTATATATAGTCCACTCGCAGTAGTAATGGCAAGTTCTGCTTTACTAGATTTACAAGTTATCACTGCAATTATGCAGCCCTGTTCATCTAATATAGCTAACCTGTCATTATCTTTAGAGCGACTATCTAAACGTGTTTGTAATGGCATTATACCCACCCACTGTAGTCCATTCTATTACCAGTAAATGCAATGACAACCGCATCAGAGAAATTGTCGACTACATCATCGTGTCCAGTACCACTACCTTGTCCAGTCATACCTAGTACCTCACGAGATACGTGTGCAGCATGCTTGTGGTTAGCAGGTACTAGGATACGACCTTGAGCAAAGTAGGGCGCTGTATTCATAAATCTAGCTATCTTATCATTACCTGACTTATCTCTAGGTACAGGCTTAAGGCTAATCTTTCCCTCTCTAGCAAATTGCTGATTGAGGAATTGACCGCTAGACTTATCTTCCATAAATAAAGCTCTAGGCATCATCTTTGGAAATCTCATGTCAAGTTTCTTATGCTTGTCCCAGAAGTCCTTAATGATTATGGATAACTCGGGAGTTTCCCACTTGCCTAAAGTTATATCTATAAGCACTAGTTTGTTATCTTTAGTAACACCCCAGTAGCATATTACAGAGTAGTCTGAATAAGTCTTAGTTGTAGATGCTGTATCAGCAGTCATGAACGTATACTTAATAGTACTCTTATCTAATTCATCGTACTCCACCCACCACTCGTCCTGAATAACACCAGAGCCTTTAGCACTAGGGTCACCCATATACTGAGAGTTGAACGTGTATGGTGTCGCCAACTCCATAGCTTCTAGAGACTTAAGACTCTTACGAGCAGCCCATAGAGCAGACTTAGGAGCCTTACGTTCTAAGTCATATAAGATTGGCTTAACATGTGTGTATGCTTGTTTCTTTATAATCTTATCATACCATTCTTGTGAACCTGTATTAGGCTCTACTATAGCTGGCATATTTAACCAGTCATAAGTATCGGTAGAGTTACCTCTTAATAGGTAGCCTACTAAGTCTTCATCATGAACACGTTGCATTATAATTGCCATCGCTGTTCTGGGACACTCAATAGGGTTGCCATCATCATCATCTATAGAACCATCATTGGCTAGACGAGACATAAAGGTGTTATCGAAACGGTCGTTTATTTCTGAACGAACTGTGTTAGAGTAAGCATCTTTCGGCTTAATAACATCATCCACTACAAACACACCTGCATACTCAGGTATAAGTAGTCCTGCACCTTTACCAGTCATTTTACCACCAGTTGGTACAGCGTGCATTACTCCTTGCTTAGTAGTACCCCAACGCTCTAAGGAACGCTTGTTAGGGTCTATACGTACTTTAGGAAATACCCTTTGAAATAAAGGGTCAGTCATAATTGTACGTATGTAACCACTAGACTCTTGTACAACATCATCAGCATAAGATGTAATAATGTTATGAGAGTTAGGGTTATAACAGAAGGAGTAAAGAGGAAGAAAGATAGACAGAACCTGTGTTTTAGAATGTCTTGGTGGTATACATACGATAACTCTATCGCGCTTACCATCTACTATATCTTGACATACCTGAAACACAGTGGAGTGAAAGTCCTGCATCTGAAACTTAAAGCCCATCTGTATCCAGAAACACCACTTACTAAACTCCTCGAAAGAAGTTAGCAGGTGTTCTCGAATCAAGGTACAGTCTTCTACTGATATAGAATCAATAGCAACTTCCCTAGGGGTGTTAAGTATTGCATCGAACTGGCTTATCTCTTCTCCTTCCTCTTTGGCTACATTCACAGTGTCCCCTGCTTTACGGTCGAATAAACCTTCCGTTATAAGCTTCTTAAGTTCCACTGAGTATGTAGTACTATTCTTTTGGTCACCCTTTTTAAGGGATATGACTTGAGCGCGTAGTAGCTCATTAGCTAAAGCATTACCTGAGAGACCCTGACCTTCTATCTCTCCTTGAATATCCTTACAGTAAGATTCACAAAGTTCATGACTAGATTGCATAAACTTACGTAGTAACGGTAAGGATTTATTAATGCCTCTTGCTCTGGATACCTTTAACAAGTCCCCATAGTTATACTTGAGTTGGTATACAACTAGACTGTCATAGTCTTCGTCTCTTTCTAATTCCTGCTCTAAGGACATTTCCACTTTAAAATACCTCTGTAGGTGCTTGTTCTGGTATTGCCTTTGCTAGTGGTATTGTTCTACCTGACGTATCGCCTTGGCAATGTGGGCAGGGTTCGCCACTTAATCGGTCACCTATATGAAGTATTACTCCACATGTACCGCAACTTGTTTCTGATTCTCTCATCAGTAACTCCTAAAATTACAAGGGCATATTTCAGCCCCTATACAATTACAACTTCTTCAAGCCTTTATACTTGCTAAAGTTAATGTGTCCTACTAAACCTTCATGGTCGTAGGCGGTCTCTTTCTTCTCAAAGAAGTTAGAGTGCTGTTCTCCACCCAATACGAATGCCATCCATTCTAAAGGGTTCTTAACAGGTTGTACTTCAAAACCTAACTGGTGAAGTCGCACTTGTCCAAGATACGTAATGTACTCTTTCATCTGCTCCTTCGTCATGTCTTGTTGGTCGCCCATTTCAAACACTAAATCAATGAACTTGTGTTCAGCACTTACATAAGCATTTACCATGTTAGTGATAAATAGATAAAGTTCTTCTATCTCAGCTTGTGTAAGGTCTGCATTAATGATTGCCTTAAGCATCACTATGTTACCCTCTACATGACGTTCTTCATCACGTAGCGACCACTCATTAATTGTATTGGTGCCAAGCATAAGGCCGAAGCGCTTAAGGTTAAGCATACAAGCGAAAGCACCAAATAAGCATATACCCTCAGCAAGTAGAAGTTGTACAAGAGTTTTAGCAAAGTCTAATGGCTTGCTATGGTCACGACCGTCTATACCTGTCATAAGGTCTATCTTGTCCTGCATCTCTTTGTACTCCATAAACTCACCCCAAGTTGAATCGGGAAAGTCTAAGGTCTCTACAGCTAGTGCATAAGACCTTTGATGTACACCTTCTTTACTACCTGCTGTAAGTAGCCAGTTTCTAGCTTCATTGTTCTTTACATGTGGAACAAGAATAGCATAAAGCTCTCCTGCACCTACGTCCATCTGAGTAAACAACGAAAGCATTTTGCTTAGGTTATTTTTATTAGACTCATGTGATACGTCTTTAGTAGCTAGGCCACCTTCTGTATGGAACTGTGAAACATCTGTAGATAACTCTATTTGGTTTTCATGCCAAGCTAGGCCTATGTTCTGTTCAGCAGCAAAACTCATTAGTTTAGGAAACTTAAAAGGCCTGTACTGTACTGTTGGTGTAAATATACTATCAGCCATCACAACCTCTACATTCGTTTTCTTCAAAGGAGATTGAAACATCTACTCTGTTTAATGGTTGAGTTACTTCCGTACTGGCTGTAACTTTCTCTTCTGCTCTACAATAGTACATAGTCTTGACTCCCTTCCTCCACGCTAAAACATGTAAGTCTGAGAACCACTCTTTACTAGTACCTGTACGTACCTGAATATTTAATGATGCAGCTTGACATAGGTAAGGCTGTCTTTCAGCAGCTACTTCTATAACCCATGTTTGGTCTACTTCTTTAAACGTCTTGAATACTAACTTTTCATGGTCAGATAGGCAAGCCAGATGTTGAACAGAACCTTTATGTGCATTAATGTCTAGCCAGACTTCTTCCGTATCCATACCTAAAGTGGCTAAGATAGTTTGAAGATGTGGGTTCTTTATAATGAAAGTTCCCGTACGTCCTGCACTTACAAACACGTTAGCCTTCCACAACTCTATGCCCGGACTTACGTTAATAAGTGAGCTAGTGCTAGCATTAGGTGCGATTGCCATAAGATGACTGTTTCGCATACCTGAGCCTTTACAGTCTGGAGCTTCACCACGTTCAGTAGCGAGTTGCTTTGATGCTGCAATAGCTTGGGCTTTAATGTTTGAATAAGCTTTATGTGTATATTGTACATTGGAGTTAAACCCGCCTGATTCAAATGGGATTGAGTTACGTTGTAAGTAGCTGTGCCAACCTAAAGTACCCATACCTAATGCACGTTCCATTTTAGCACTATACACTGCACGACTTAACTCTGGTGGAGCAAGTCGTATAAAGTACTCAAGAATATTATCTAGGTATCGTATTACATCTGCTACTAGTGCAGTATCTTTCCATTCATCATATAAGTCCATGTTAAGTGAACTTAAGCAACAAACAGCAGTACGAAATTCATCAGTCATCAATGTTATTTCTGTACACAAGTTAGATTGTAATACTTTGTAGTCTGGATTAGTTATCCATTCGGGTAGATTGCCATTTACTGTATCAATAAAGTTAAGGAATGGTTCGCCAGTTTCGTAGCGTAAGTCCAGTAGTTTCTCCCATACTTCACCAGCATCTAGAAATCTCCCAGTAGCTCCATGTTTAGGGTCAATCAATTCATACTTCTCACCTGCAAACATAGCATACATAAATGAGTCAGGAATATTTACACCATTATTTAGGTTAAAACATTTCTTGTTAGCGTCACCACCAATAGGTTCACGCATAGTTATGAATGACATGATTTCTGGGTGGTCAATATTTAGGTAAGCAGCAATGGAGCCTCTACGTGATTCAGTTTGCTTATAAGCTAAAGCATCTGCATCATAACCTTTCATATGTGCCATTACACCAGTAGACTTCTTATCAGGTGCGCGCATTGTAGGTGCAATACCTATCCCGCCACCATTCATACTAATACTACGAGTTTCGTTAGAGGCACTCAGTAAGCCCTCTTTAGTATCAGGTATCATAGTTAAGAAACAAGAGATTGGTAAACCTCTGGGTGTTACCTTGTAACTAAGCCAATTAGCAAAGTGTGAAAACTCTGAACGTCCTTGGCACTTCTCAGGCCAACGTACCTCTTGTGCATTACTTAGTACAGGGCTAGCAGGAGTAAAACGTAGTAGACTCATATGGTCATACATACGTTGTGCAAACTCATAGTCACCAAAACAGTATGCAGTAGCAGCACGAGCATAACCCTGTTGAGGACTAGTTTCATGCTCCATACGATAGAAGCCTTCTCTAGTCAGCATTTCGAAACCCTGCTCTGGTAAGAGAGAGTCTCTACTATAATCAATGTCAATACCTAGGTATTTAGTTTTTTCTAGCTTCATCTTCAATTTCTCTACGGTATTGTGCCCAACCAGTAAAGTTACATTTCTCTTGACCTATACGGCAAGGTGTAGCTTGATGCTCGAATGGGCTTGCATGCAGTGGTTCTCCACCAACAAGACGTTTATATATAGATAGCGCTTTCTCTACACTATCATCTAATGTTCTATAACTAACTTGTGCACAACAAGATGCAGATAACTGTTTAGCAATTTTCAGTGGGCTAGCCACATCTTCACCTGCAATACGGTTAAGGCGTTGTGCCTCTTCTGTGCAAGCAATCATTGCTTTAGTGTCTACATAAGGTAAGTGCCAACCAGTTTGTTCTAACTGTGCAGGTTCACTACAGTGCATTTGTGAAGCCATTACTTTTGCAAGTTGCATGATTTCAGGTTGTGCATCTTTATGATTGCGTAGGCTAAACCAGTTAGTATAGTCAGTAGCAGTTACTACAACTTTAATATGTTGGTAAGGTTCAAGCACACGGTTAGCGTTTTGCTTATGAGCGCCTAACTTAGCCATGTCCTCAGCAGTTATACAAGCACCTCTAGCTGAATCTACCCAAAGATTATTCAAGTCATTTATTAGAGTGCCATTGGTAATAAACTTACCTTGCATACCTGATTGTTCTTGAGTCCAGATAGGCATAACAGTATCATTTAATACTAAGTCTATCATCTTCTCTACAGGTATTGCACGACTACTTGCAGCATTACGGCTGAATACTCTATGAGTCATAAATTCCGCATGTACATAACGTGGGTAAACAAGTTCGAATGTAGTAATTCGTTCACCAGCTTTGCTGATTGAATCAGCTATAATCTTTGCAGTTATCACAAGGCGTCCTCCAACTTGGATAAAGTACTTACCTTGTCTTGTGCAAGTTCTAAGTTCTTAGTATTTATTTCGTGCTGCTCTAGAAGTATCCCAATTACTTTATCTTTCAACTTCAAGTCAGTAATCTTTACAGTCCCATGGCCAACACCTGTGCGGCTTTCTGATATAGACATATCTATGCGCTCTAGGTTGGTGGTCTTATTACTAGGCATTCTGTTGAAAGTGGCCTTTTGGGTTGCCAAACTTTCCATACTGCCGTACAGTTTAAGTACTCTATCTCTTAAGTTCATGTCAGTAGTCCTCTACTTTAGTTTATTTAAGATTGCATCAAGTGCAGCCATAGGGTTATCTTCTTCCAGTTGTAGGTCAAAGACTTGAATGTTTGTATTAGGCATATTCACTACAGAATCTTTGTAGTAGTTACGACTGTCTCCATTGAAGTTATATCCATTCCTGTGCATACGAACTATTAAGACTTTATCTGCTGCTTCTGCCACAGGTTTAAGTTCTTCTTCCCAACCTCCACCATCACTAAAGACATTACTGCCTAGTTCAAGTTTCTCTGCTGCTTTGATACCGAAGTAGTCTGCACCATGATAAGGTTTGAATATATCTTCTGACACATGTATTAGACCTTCACGAGGTGTTATTTTATTCGCATGGAAGAAGGAGCTATTGTGCGTATCTTTCATAAGTCTATGAGTACAGATAAGCTTAGTTTCTTCCATAGTGATACCATAGTACGCTGTAAAGGCTTTATATAGAGCGTCTTTAAACTCCATCTTCTTGCTAGGTTTGATATGCTCTATAAACAAATTTGCTATAGTATCTTTACCAGAGAAAGGTGGAGCATTTAATATTATTACTGTTTTCATACTATATAAACCTCGAATGTATATCACTTACCCAACGATGTAGGGATTCTGGTGTTAACCTACTTAGGTTATCCATATCTACTATATCTAAGGTCATAGCCTCCCAACCTATTCCTGATGGTTTCTGAAACACATTCAGGTTGTGTGTCACTACAGTAGTCTTTCTTTCATTCTTTTTAATAGTTTGTTTACAAAGCATCTATTTCTACCTTATCAAAACGTACAGCCTTATAACGACCTTCACGTAACGACTTGTTAGATAATACCTTCATAGCTTTTACTTCTACGATTGCACCAACTATAAGTAATGGATTACTCCACCACAAATCACGTTCAGTATTAGTCATACCAGATACAAAGTTAATAACACCATTAGCATCTTCAACTTTAAGTTTACCTAGTGTACCTTTGTACTTACCTTCACCTTCTAGTATACCAACAACTTTAAGCTCGAATGTCTTCTCACACTTAATCTTAAGTATGTCTGCATTCTTCTTGCCGTAGGAGTAAGGAGCATCGTCCTTCTTAAGGATTACACCTTCACCATTGTTATTATACTTAAGGCAGATAGATTCGTAAATCTCCTGCCACATAGCTTTATTGCTAGAGCAGTGTAGTACTGATACAAGGTTTAGAGTAAGTAGTATATCCTGCTTCTGCATTGCTGCTTGGCTTAGGAATTGCTTTAGGTTTTCGTATCTAAGCTTGAAAGGTTTATCTTCCATATCAAAGAATACTATATCATGGCACATAAGAGTTACATGTTTATGTATAGGCTGCTTACGATTAAACCAACCATTAACAGTCTTGAACTCTATAGGGAAGCCAGTAGCTTCATCGAATACAACACCTTCAAAGATAAGTCTACAGTCCTTCTTAGGTGCTGGTACTTGCTCTTTAAACATTTTTGTGTAATTTTGCATACTAGAGATAACATTCATATTACGTGATGTAATGTCCTGCCACTCTCCATCAATGCAATCAATAAACATGTACCAACCATCGTACTTCTCCATTACAGAGTAATCGTGGCCTACATGTTTAGGTTTAGCCTTATCTTCATCTAGGTATAGATGTAGGGCTTTTTGTGGTTTCAGTTGGCTCATCTTTAGGGTTCTCCATAGAATTTATAAGCCCTTTTAACGTAACCTCATCTAAGGCACGTCTTAAGGCAGCTTGAAGTTTGCTAGTTGTGTAAGGCTCTTTAAAGTATACTTTTAAAGTTTCCATTAATATTGCAGCCACTTCATTTGCTCGGTCTTGACTTTGCTTTTGCATTTAAGTAGTCCTCTACTTGTTTGAGTCTAAGTGGTTCTGTCTTAGCAGGTTCTATACCCGCCTTAACTAGTTTCTCTTTCTGCTCTTTAGCCTTAAGCTTACCGAATTTAATTACCTTCTTCATAAGTACAGCGTTCTCTATAGTCCCGCCATATCGTTCAGTAAAGGTAACAAGGTCGTGACAAGATTTACATAGGTGTTCAAGGTCTTCAAAAGTAACATCAAACATACGCCTAATGATACCCTCTAACTCGTCCCAGTTTATGCCATTCTTTATGCAATTATCTTTATGATTAACTTGCACATCTTTCTCACGAAAGAAGTCTTTGCAGTGTTCACATTGTATTGCAAAAACACTACGCCCGTTGTTTCCAATAGGCGCTCTAGTTCTTGCATTCTGTGTGAATAACATCTTTGTAGGATGCCTAGCCCAGCCCTTACGTCTTAGTATGTTATTAACTAACCAAGACAGTAGAGCCTTCTCAGACTTAATGTAACCATAAGTTCTATTCGTCTTCAAGCCAGACAAGCTTTTGCTGTTCTGCATCGAAGTACTCCTTCACACTTGGGTCGTAGTGCCACATATGTTGAAGTCCATTAGGTAGGATATTCTTCACCATGTACAAGCACCTACCTTGTTTAAGTAGTTCTTCTGTCCAACGACCACCATGCATCTCTACATACACTTTCTTTACGGCTTGTAGCCCAGAGGAATAGGTAAGGAATGGCGAAAGAATCTCGAATGCTTGTATAGAGCCTACACCTTTACGTTTAGAGTATACTTGACCTGCTTTAGCACCAGTCCTGTACTTCTGTTCTGTTAAGATACCTGCACCCATGATTCCATCAGTACTATCACCAATCAGACACTGGTATAAGAACCACATAGGGCCATCACCTTTAACTTCTTGCTTAGAGTTAGCTTTACCTGCTTTAGTCTTACTTGTGCGTAAGTCTGCATTACAGTATTCACATACCTTCCTAGCAGTTAAATAGTTATCACGTGTAGCGGCTGTAGTAGTATCACACTCCTTACACTTAATATCCATACGCAGGTGTCCTTGTCCTGTTACAGAAAAGAATTTCTCACCCTCGTGTTGAGTTTCCCAACGATATAATGCGCCTCGACATTGAAGTAAATCTTTATCAAGGGTAACTATACAAGTACTTCCATCAGTCTTTTGATAATGAGCTAACATATCATCTGCTTCCATTCCTAGAACTTTAACAGAGTTATGTACTCTAGCTGTTTCAGCTATTGCAATTTTAAGGTTGTTAGGTCGCCATACGTTTGCACGATTAGCTTTGTACTCAGGCATTACCGTTGTACGGAAGTTTTCAGGATTGCTACAAGAGAAGAAGACAGTATATTTAGTACCTGCAAGTCTATCTACTAAGAAGTTAATCTTAGAGTCAACAGACTTAAGGATAGCAGGAAGGAATTCTAACCAATCGTCATCCTCCCAATCCTGCTCCAATGCAATGTCTTTATATCTATACTCTATAGCAGCACATATAGAGAAGACCAAAAGGTCTCCATCAAGCAGCACGTGCATAGGTTTGAGTTTATTTTTCACTAGTCCATCCTCTATAACTAGAGATAGCACCTCTATTTAGCTTTGCAAGTCTTTGAGGTTCAAGCCCGAAGGCTCTAGCAAATTCAGATACATTACTACCTGTATATACCTCTCCCTCTGGACTTCTAAAAGCATACATAGAGCTTTCCCTATCTTTAGTTATATTAGTACCATTAGTAGTCCACTGTAAGTTACATATACAGATGTTATCTATATTATTATCTATGTGGTCTACTATCGGAAATTTGTTTGTGTTGGGTAAGAATGCCGTAGCTACTAGCCTATGGACTTTAAAAGTCCTCTTAGCATTCTTACCCGCTTCTAGGTATAGTTCAAACTGTGGGTAGTTTCTACCTCCACCTCCACCGACACCTCTAAAGAAACTCTTTATAAGCTTAGGTTTTGCTTTTGGAAACCTCAAGGCATTAGCATAAGACTTACACCTACCCTTGCTGGATATAGCGTACCTCTTGCACTTCAGCATCTTCCAGATTTCTACACAGTCGCACATACATTAGTCCTTAGAAGATTTCATCATCATCTGTTGCAGGTGTACTTGCTTGTGCAGCAGCCTGTGCAGCAGCTTCTTTATTCGCTAACTCTTCAGCAGAAGGGCCACTAGGTGTGTCATCACCCATTTCATCGAAGTCGCCGTCTAGTTCATCAACTTCTTCATCGAAGCCCATTTCATCATCATCTAATGAATCAGCAGCACCAACGTATTCAACTAGTTCACTAATGCGAACCATCTTTAAGTTTACAGAACAGCCGAAGCCGAATGTAGGATGCTTATATGTGAAGAACTCAAAGCCAATAGTAGCTAATGAACCATTACCAATTAAGGTATCAGCAAGGCTAGACTTATCAGTTGCAAGTACACGAGGTGGGTCAAGAAGCTTGATATCACCAGAAGTCTTGTCTTTATATGCTGCATTACTTGCGAATTTGATTACGTAATAGTTATCATCTTCGTTGATTTCAGAAGCTGGTACAGGAGTCTTGAACTGCTTTTCGAATTTTGCAGCAGTGTACTCTTTATAAGAAAGCTTCTTATGGTACTTCTTAAGTAGTTTCCAGATTTTCTCTGTAACAAGAATTTGCACAGGGTACTCATTGTCACCCTTGTACTTAGGTTCCATCTTAGGAACTCCACCTTTCTTATGAGTAAGGAAGTAAACATATACATCCTTTAAGATAAACGGTAGAGTTAGTTTAGGAGTTTCATTATCGAACTTAGTTTGAGCAGCATCAGATACTACTTTACCATTCTCAATTACTCTATCCCACTTTTTGCCTTTAGCTAATGCAGTCATTATTCTTCGCCTTCTTTATCAGCACGAGCTTGTGCTTGTTCATTTGAGTAAGTACCACTTGAGTAGCGCTTGCCTAGTTTATTAATGTTTGCTTTGATAGTCTCTTCACGAGTAATACCTAAGCCTGTACGTAAGCCTTCCATATAGAACTCTAAGTCACCTAATTCTTCAATTACGTTGACTCTGTCCAGAGGCTTTTGGTAAATACAACACTTCTTGATTGCATCTAGTAGTTCGCCTGACTCGCCACTGATACCCACAGCCATATGCAAAATATGTGTTTGCTTAGGTGTAAGTTGCTTTTTAATTTCTGCACCGTCTTTAGCTAGTGCCTTTACCATATTCTCGAAAAATACGTAGTCTAGATATGTACTCATTTTAGTTCTCCTCCACACTCAATACAAGTGCAGGTTTTTGATTCATTTGATGTTAGATACATAATAATCTCTTCAGATGTATAACCTAGGTATCCACCCATTAATACTTGGAAAGTTGTCCTAGTATATAATTTACGGTCTTTTACTAATTTCATATAGATATCTATATATTGTGGCTTAGTAGCTATAGCTATAACTCCAGCCCTGACAAGTTTCCTATGTTTGATTAGAGAGCTACTACATGCAGCTCTATACATCTTAGGATTCTTATCATGGTAGATTATAGCTAAAGGTTTAATACCTTCTTCTACAAGCATAAGTTCTTCATGCTCATGTGGTGCTATACAGTTACTCATGTTATCCTACCTTTTGTAAGTAAATAGTTATAGCTTGATTTCTATTGTAAGACATAGGGTGCCTAGCAGAGAAGAAGCCAATTATACGTAGTTTAAAACTAAGCATATCAATAAGTCTATTATTTCTGCACCAAGCATAAGCAAAGTCTTCATACATATCTGGACTAATAATCAGTTCTAAGATATGAGGGCTTCTTCGTTTGTGTCTATTAGGGCTTTCTTCGAAACCCTCTCTTGCAAATATTTCACCGTAGTTCATGATATTAATCTCCAACCTTTATGTTTAGTTATTGCACCAGAAGTAAGCCTCTGCATACTTGATTTAGATATACCTACTTCTTTTGCAAATGCGTTAGGGTTACTAACTTCAATTGCTTTACCTTCTGGACTCAGTAGGGTACAGCTTACGCTATTAGCTTTAGCCGCATTAGCACCTCTAGTTAGCCACTTTAGATTGCACGAGCAGTTGTTATACTTATCATTATCATCATGGTCTACTGTCAAGGTTTTATCCTTTGTAGCTACAAAAGCTAAAGCCACTAGCCTATGTATAAACATAGTCTTTGGCTTCCCACCTACGTATAGTATTACTCTATAGTAGTTGGTCATGCAAGGCTTTAGTATTTTATTAGCTCTATGTGACAATACTTTGCCTTTAGAGGATACAGAATAGCGGCCATTCTTCATAGGCTTCCATAACTCTACACAATCGCAATTTACATCAATGAATTTCACTGTAGTTGTATCCAAATTGCGTATCGCATCCTAACTTCACATCAAGATTACATAGTACGTCAGTTCTCTCTAGAGCTTCGTTTACAATACCAGACCAAGTAGCCTTAGAAGGTTCTGAGTCTTTTACGTTTAGCACATATTCATCGTGAAATTGGGCGATATAAGCAGGGTCACGCCCATACTTCTCTTGTGTGATTAAGAAGGTGTTCATACTCCACATGTCAAAGATGTATGCTCCTAGTCCCTGACACAAAGTACTAAACCTATCTTTATCAGCTTTCAACCAGTACCAGTAGCCAGAAATTGGGTTGAGTTGCCAACGCTTACCCATTACCTCTCTGACTTGCGTATTCTCCGCTATGGTCTTTATAGACCAGTTTAAGTCCCAATAAGCTTTGTGTAATTCCTTGCCTACGGATTTATCAACACCCGCTGAACGTGCCACAGCAGCAGCCCCTGCGCCATACTGACAGGAGTAGTTTGTACCCTTACCAAGATGTCGAATATCTGAATAATCAGCTTCTCCGGCCTTGTGAGCTTCAACCTGTGCCTCTGTCAACATTCCGCCTTGAATACAGATTGCTAAATGAGCATCATAGCCTTCAACATTCTGTCTCTTAACGTAGTCAGGGTCGTATTTCATTTGGAAGTGGAACTTACATTTATCCTCTAGTGAACTCAAATCCGTACCTAAGTTTAGGTGACCTCTTTGAGCTTCTAAAAGACTACGTATCTCTTTACCAAGCAGTACGCGTGTACTAGGTAGGTTAACTAAGTTACTATGCTTAAGTCTTAACGTATTAGTAAAGCCATTACATTCAGCAGCTATATATCCATCTACACTATTTTTAATGAAACCATTAAACACAGTTACTCTATGCTTAAGTATTCCTAGACCTTGTAAATGTTCAAGCCCTTTATCAGGATGCTTTAGACGTAACTTTTCAATACTAGGACAAAGCTTACCATCAGAGTTCTTCAAGTTTACTTGAGGTATCTCTCGGACTTCACCTGTCTCTTTATTACGCTTAAACTCAAAAGTTTCTGGTTTCCAACCTAAGTCGAATAGCCAGTTCTTAATCTGTTGTGGTGACTTAGGATTACCTAATTCAAACTTAAGTGAGCCATCATCATTAAGACGGTTAACTACATAATCAATATTATCATCACCAGACTTACCATGACTATTAGCCAGTTTATAATAAGCAAGACCTAACTTAGAGAACACACGTTTCTCAGGAGTAGAGCTAGCTTTGAAGCATTTCTTAGGTCTACTCTTTGTAGTCTTAAGGTACATCTTAGGCATAACTTGTATAAGCTCTGCAAACTTTGCTTGTACCTTAGTATCTGTTTCATCTAGCTCTATCTTACATTGTTCTTCATTAAGCTTCCAAGGATTACGAGCTTGCGTAACCTGTAGGTGCATTTTAAACATTAAGAACTGTATGAACTCAAACACTTTTTCATCAGTTAGATATATGGCTTTAAGCTCTCTATACTGTCTCTGCCAAAGCATTTGCTGTATCTTACAATCTTCCATGACTCGGTTATCGTACTCTTCTTGAGTTTGATTTTCCCAATCATCTATTTTAGGTTTAGGTATACCGAACTCTTCACCGTACCCAGCTAGTCCATGCAGCTTCTTAGTAGGTTCTAAGTACCAAGATATAGCTAGTGTATCAATAACACGCATCTTACTCGTATCATATCCAAGTACTGTTAGTGCCTCTTTATCATAGGTTACCCCATTGTGCATCAGATGAACTACGTTCTCTTTATATAAGAACTTTTGCATAGCTTCTTTATCTTCTGCGTGGAATAACTTACTCTTACCTGATTTAATATCTATCATGCCAAAGTTGTGGAGCTTTGCTCTGTCACCTTGGTCTTTAAGCATTTGCAGTAAGCCAGTAGTTTCTATATCTGAGGCTATAAGTTGCATCTTAGAGTAATGAGGCAAAAACCACTCAGTACCTAAGTATTTACTGTTATCTATCTTCATAGTGATTCTTCATCTAGTGAGGTAGTATAATCATGCTTCTGACTCTAGCTTCTGCATCATCAATAGTAAATGGGATGAAGGTAATGTTTGCAAATTCTTTGTAGACACTTGCACCATCTATTTGCTTACCTTCTCGTAACTGTTGTCTAAAACTTGCTTGTGCTCTTAGAGGCATACTACGCTTTGCAAGTTCAGCCATTAAAGCGCTTACTTGTATTTCAGCAGGTTCTTCGCCTGTCTTGGGTTGTAATTTTACCATGTGAATCATGTTCATGTGACTCTCCTATTAATTAGTACTCTTACATCTCTTGTACTCTATTACTGTTTGTGTATACTAGTCTGTCTTTATATCTAGGCCAACCTTCATTAGCTATACGTTCAAGCCAGTACTTGTCAAGATATAGATGTGGGTAGAACTTCCAACCTTTATACTTAGCACGTGATTCTGTAGCACTTATAGGCACTAGTTCAAATTCACAGTATCTACGTTTACCGTCTACTACTGCACTAAATTTAAACCATATACGTTCACGTACTACAGTCTTCGTAGCCATGCTTGCATGTGAGTATCTAAAACTCTTATGGAAGGTATTGCCCTCAAATCTTATATCTGTAACGTGTTCTGGTAATGCGCTTAAGCTGCACCAACGTACATATCGCATATTCCATGCAGGGTTTCTTATAGCCTTCCAATAGTACTCAGTCCACCACTTGTCAGCTAGGTTAGGTCTATGCTCTTTTAGCCATACGTTGCCATCACCATCTTCTTTATTATCCCACACAAAGAAGCACTGTTTAAATGTACCATCTTTATTCTTTAGTAGGATAGCTATAGGTACTATAAATAAACCTAAGAAGGTTAGTGCGATTTTATATATTAAATATTTATTCATCACTTATTTCCCTTTAACATCAATAGCATTCAAAATACTCATAGCAAGTTCATATGCTTGGTAGTTGTCCAGTTCATGGTAGAATGTGGGTCTGTCAGCAGGTGGCAGTATATTACCCTCACCATCTGATTTATCTGTAAACTTGAAGGATATGCCAGCACCCATAGTAATTTCACTATGCAGTTCTATATCACACCAATCAAATTCTAACTTTAGTTGCTTATGCATATTGCCTCCTAATATTTATTTTTCCGTTTATGTTCAGCACACCGTTATATGCAAATTTGCATCCAGTTTCTGCATGAGTTTTATGTACTACATGTACACCTAACTGTTTAAGCTTCTTCTTTAGAAACTCTATCTCAGCTAGCGTAGCACTACGTAAACCTACAACTGACTTCTTACGTCTGTTCTGTTTAGTTCTTTCTACTACTTTGTGTCCGTAGTACATAAGTACTCCTATTAAATTGATAGAGGGTGTAGGATTCGAACCTACGGGATTACTGTTCAAGTACTTAGAAGTACAAGGAATCTCCAACACGCCTTTGGATACGTTTGCTTGCCTTAAGCCACTCAGCCAACCCTCTTTAAAATGCTCTTACAACTATATACTAATCAGCCCCTATAAGGACACTATCTGATTTTAGTCCTACTCGGTCAGGGTAGTATATATGTGTAAGAACACTGCCTATCTGGACAATACCATCTTTGAGTATTCTTACATCTATTTATGACACTCCACACTGTCACACGTTGCTTTTACGTACGCTATTACAACCATCGGTACTGCATAGATACAGCTTTCTTGCTTAAAATTGGTGGACAGAAGCGGGTTCGAACCGCTACCAGTGCATATTTCATAGATGCCTAGACCTCCCAATTGGCCTCACCTGCCCGTTAAATGTTCTTACAAAAGGCTCTATTAAAGTGTACACCACCTCCTATCTATCTATGTTCTGCCGTCACATTGCATAGTTATCATCCTAACCTCTGTTAGTAGGAGTATAGAGCTTTTGTAAGAACACTAGTATTTAAGTGTCTTACAAGTCAATTTATATGTAGACAGTTTCACAACTTGTCTAGGTCGTTTCTACCCTTTATAACGCTCCGCATACTTCACTGTTATACTCTAGCTAGTTGAGCCTACACCATCTTTATACAGTACTAAGGCACTTAAGCTACTCAGTAGGTGTCTGTAGGCATGTCACTGCTTAGAAGGATAAATTCTTAACGTCTCATTTAACATTTACGAGTAGTTTTGAGTGTATTACTATCCACTTTAATTACACTTGCGGTCAAGGCGTAACGACTACGAATCGAATACCTATCAAGGCGTGTAATGAGTTCCTGCTGCTAGGTCGCAATTAATAACCAATAAGGAGGAATAAAAAGGTATTGCAGCAGGGAGCTTTCGCCCACAGTTGTTGTGTTAAATCTTCTTATCTTCATACATTTCATTTTCCCATTCCTTTTGGAATAGTCTACCTGTGTACGGGTCATAGTAAGTTTTAACGAAGCCTGTCTTACCAAACTTACGAGCTTTAACTATACGTATTAATGAACAGTTAGGGTCGTTAGCTTGTTGGTTACGTTCGAAACCTAACATAGCATGGCTATATCTTTGCAACGCTCTTGAGCCTGTGAACTGGTTAGGTTTAACTACACCACCACTTTCATGAGGTCTAGAGTTCTTATCAGGTGCATTAAGATGGCTATACAAGAAGAAAGTTATTTTAAACTTCTTACCCATATCTACACAATCTTTAGCCAAAGAACCTATGAAATCATTACGTTCTGTAGCAGACATGCCCTCTGTCAATGTAGTCAAGTTATCTATAAATACATTGTCTAGGTAATGTGCTTTAGACTTAATCATTTGCTTCATAGAAGTCCAATCAGTCTCAGGGTCTACTGACTCTTCACTATCCCATAGCTCTATGTTATCAGATAGCCTCATAGCTGTAGCTCTAAACTGGTCACGGTCGAAGTCTGTATCAGGCACATGGTAAGTAATAGAATCTACTTTACCTGCTATGTTCTGTACTGACTCTATCTTGGTCTCTTCTAGAAACATACCTAGTGAGTTCCAACCATGCTCTAAAGCATTGTGTGCAGCTAGTTCATGTGCAGTTAGTGTTTTACCACTACCTGTACCACCACCTATAGAGATTACTTCACCTAGTCGCTGTCCATAGAATTGGTCTGTTAACCACTTCCAAGGGTAAGATAATCCCCACTTTACAGGTTCAAGTGCTTCCTCAATAATAGATGATATTTGAATAGCTTGTACATCTAACTCAGCTGACGCTCTAAATATTACAGCATCACGAGTAGCTTTAAGTTTACCTTCTTGCAGACACTTATTAGCATCTTTGTAAGGCAACGTAGCAGACATACATTTAGGTAGTATGCGCTTAACATCTTTAGCAGCAGCCTTACCTTGTTCATCACCATCAAATACAAGTACTACATTTTCCCATATTGCTTCTATTTCCTTTAAGTGTTTAGCAATACACTTACGTGCATCTTTAACACCTCTAGGTAGAGACACTACAGCATAGTCATTGTTTTTGTACTGTGCACTATTCATTTCTCTAAGGATATGTCTTAATGCAATTGCATCTTCTTCACCCTCAGTTATGTATAAGTATTTACCACCAATCTTCTTAGCGATTTCCCAACCATATAAGTCAGCACCTTGTGTATTACCTACACTCCACATTACCTTCTTATTAAGCAGCTTGACTTTATAGCCTGATAGCTTCTTGTTACAAGTAAATGGGTGTGCAATAGCATAAGGAGTTTTACCATCATACTCATTGTATAACAGCTTAACATGATAGAAGTCCCAGTCTTCAATAGGGATAGCACGATGGTTATAGTGCAAGCTTCCACACGCACGTATCTCCTGTATATCTTCAGCTATTTCTGCTTGAGACTTCTTTACTACTTTAGTAGGGTCAGGTGGGTTATCACCATAAGGGTCTTTTACAAAGCTTCCACAACTGAAACAAGTACCTGTGAAGGTGTCGTTATCGTTTACAAAGACCTGTAAAGATTTATTAGGTGAGCTACAATTAGGGTCGTCATGAAATATCTTTTCGTAACAGGATGACATAGTGTACTCCTATTCTGAAAGTAGTTTTAAGGCTTCTATAGATAATTCTAAGTTCTCTTTATGAGCCTTTTTAGCTCGTCTAGAGGTTTCTGCCTTAGTTTGTAATTTATAAATTTGCGCTGATAGACCAAAAGCTATGTCGGCTTCTTGAGAGATACCAGACTCTAACATTTTAATGTTATGTCTAAGTACTTCCTTCCTATGCTCGTTTGTCTTGGCATGTTCATCTTCTCTATCCCAAAACAAGTTTTCTGCATGGTTTAAGTTACGTGCAATAAGTTCTTCATTCATACCATATCTAGTACAGTACTCACGTTGCTTCTGTTTAGCACGTTCTAGTCGTTTAAGTTGGTTCATTGTTCTATCTACCTTCTTTGAGTCTGTTTGGTCTAAGTTGTCATAAGCAGTAACAAGTAATATATCTACAGCTTCAATTATGTCTACAGGAGTGCCTAGAGGCAGATTCGTTGTAAAGCCTACATTCCTCTTGCGAGTTGCACTGCTATAGACGTTTTTCCAAGCTAGGTCACGCCACACCACTATGGTATGGTATGCAGTATGAAACATATCAGCTATGTCTTTAATATGCACATGCTTACCATATATATACATTCTATAGTTCTTTGAGTTAGTCACGCTTTGGCGCTTAATAATAATAGCACCATGCTCTACAGCATACCTAAAACCTGCTTTAGTTTTAAATATTCGTATGCCGCCTAAGATTAGGTCGCTTCTACTATGATGCAGCATTATCTAATACCTCTACTACTTTTGTATAAGCATCACCTGTTAGGGCTTGCATTAATGTATTGTGGTACACACCTATAGCAATAGACATAGGACTTTGCATATCCTGTGTAACTAGGCTTAGTGCATATTCATGGGCTTCTACTACAGTTTCTTTAGTAGCAAAAATACCCATCTTGTTATCTAGTATAGTAGCTACTGGAACTACTAGTTGAGTTTTCTTTTCTTGTACGTTAGTACGTAAAGGCTTATCTTTACAATGTACTAAACATGATAACTGTTTTTCTGGCATGGTAGCCTCCAATGTAAATTAATATATAACAGTATTGGTACTCTTATATAGTAACTCGGTAATAAGGTGAGAAAAAATACCCACATGGTTTCCATTTTAATCTGGAGGCTATGTGGGTATAAGTAAGTAGTACTATGCAGTACTACCTAAAGGTTCTAGAACAACTCATCTTCTGCACCGGCTTCAACAGGAGCAGTTTCAGTAGTTTCAGCAGTGTCAGTAGCTTCAGTAGCTTCAGTAGCATCTACTTTAGCAGGAGTAGGAGTATCAAATACAGTTTGCTCTACAGCTTCAACACCTGTTAAATCTACACCAGCACCAACTAAGAATGCTAATACTGATTCAACAACAGTTTGCTTTTGCTTACGATTACGGTCAATAAGGCCATTAGTGTTTAAGTAAGCTTGTACAGGCACAGCAATGATTTCAGCTGAATCTAATACATTTTGGTGTGCTTGAGCAAGAGCCATATCGTTGAACTCTTTACCATCTGAAGTTTTGATTACTTGTACTGATACTGCTTCTAGTGTGAATTTAGACATAATTTTTATTTCCAATATTTAATTTTAAGTTAAGTTTCTCTACATCATGTGTAGTGTTAGGTTAAAAGTACTTTCTGTATGACCTTTCTAGCCCATACAGACTCGGTACTCTCATCGAGTTTTAGTGGAGTATCTTGACACTTCCACAGTTGTATACATGTGTACTTAGTTAGTTTACCCTCGGGATGAAGGTGAAGTCTGTTTCTACTATATCTATAGTTGAAGTACAGTTCTTCTTTAAACGAATCTATTAAACGATTACGTGGTACAGCAGTAGGCGGAGGCATTTGTGCTAGTGTGTGAGCCAAGTTTATCACATTGACTATCGATGCACCTAGTACATTTGTCTTCGTATCTAAAGCCATTTGTATGCTGTATTTGATAATACTTTCTGTAGCACTTAAGTTACGCTTTGAAGCATAATTAAAATACTGAGGTAAGCATTTACCATGTACAGTAACACCACGTTCATGTATACGTTCACATTCTTGAGCAGCAGCCATCAATACATCTGTACCCATGTAGCGCATTAGTTCTAGTGATACATAAGTACCACGTAGAATATTTACTACATCTCTCAGTGATTGCTTCTTCCAACCCAAGTTTGCTACGTTTCCATCAATACTTGTCCAGTTAACAACAATACGTTCAGCCGCAAGGACATGCATATCATTCTCTTCTAGCCAAGCTTTGACAATTTCTAGTACTACTATTTGGGGATCTTCCACCATAGCCTCCTAGTTAGCTCTGTTTCCCAACAGTACTTAATTCTTCTAATACAAGACCGAACAAGTAATGAGATACCTGTTGTACAGTATTGCTAGGGTCAGCTTCTGCTGCTGTGCCCATTTGACTCCATAAGAATCCTAAAGCATCACGAGTAATACCTTGTGCAATTAAAGCTGATGTGTACTGTGTTAAGTACCTCACTGTAGCTGCTTCGGTGTCTTCGTTCTTACCTTGAATAACTAGCACAACTGCTGCACCAGTGAATACACCTTGCAATATACAAGTTGCTTCTGCTGTTACATCTACAGTACTTTGTTCAGTGCTGGTATCGGTGTTGCTGTTAGTGTGTTCAATATTTTCTGACATTCTTTTGTATCCCAGTTAAGTTCATTTGCAAGTTTAATATTCTTTTCGTATCTCTCAGCAGGTATAATTGCACCGTCCAATACTGTTAAAGTACCAAAGTCTGCACTGTTACTAGGTAAGTACATAGGTGATGTATCACCTAACATAATAAACTGATTAATATTAAAGTCGAAGTTACCTAATACATTAGTTATATCCATAAATGGTGCATTCCAAAGTACTATATCTATATTACCTTGTATCTTCATAACTTCACGCACACGAGGGTCGCCACTAGCACTAGGTGCTTCCGACTCATCAAACGCATTAACTAATAAGCCGCATTCATCTAGGTCTAATCTGAACCCTAGCCAGTCTATATACTCAGTATTGCCACAGACAATAATATCTAAATCTTTTGGTGTTCGTCCAAAATGCAAGTCGCGAGGGTATCCACCTGCAACTGTCATATGTATATCATGTTTAGCTGCTAATGCTACTACCTGTTTATATTCAGGACTTAAGTGTATTTCATTACTCATTTTATATCCTATTAATTAGTTGAATTTATTGCTCTACACTCTATCATCATCAACGCGAGGGAAACCATCACGAAACCTGCGGACTAAGAGTGTAGAGCAATAAACTCAGGGAGAAACAAAGGAGAAACTCCTAAGCCTATTGCAACCTAAATATTTTTATACTGGTGAAATTGGTTAAGTACTCCAGTGCCCAAGTTATACTCAAGTCACGGCTCTGAGTTGTATTTGTCAATCTCTGAGTTCTTGACTCCGTTCCAACCGGCATCACTAAGCTACATATCGTCATGTAGTGCCAGTATCTACTTCCAATCATGCATACATACATGGATAGACCTTCTACTCTATCTGAGGGTATCTTTAGTCACTCTTCAAGCACCCTTTACGAGCTGCACGTATCTTATACTCACACTTGCTTATGAGTTTGTATCGGGCTTATACTCCACGTTTGATACTTTTTGGGAGTCTCACACTACACATGTGAAATTTGTTTTAAGCGAGGTTTAAGCGCCAAAAATCTTTTCAAAGTTTGCTATAGCTTTAGCACAGCCTTTAGCTTCTGCTCCAGCGTTAGACTCTTGTAGTTGCAAATATACAATCTCTATATTCAAATCTCCTGCAACTTTATCTTGATGCTCCTGTCTACGCTTTAACTCATTAGTAGCATCGTTCATAATCTCTGTAAGACTACGTGGAGCTGGCTTTTTCACTGCTGGCATAATTAGTATAGACTTAGCTGTTGGCATATTTAATAGAGGCTTAACTGTCCGCTGTTTCTTCTTAAATCCAAACATAATACTTCCTTTTAAAGTCTTCAACAGAGGCTTACCTACTCGTCCACAAATAATATGTAGGGAGGGAGGGTGACGCTTGAGAAGAGTTTATAAACTGGTTAAAAGATTTCGTCTCTAGTTGCTTCAACGTTTTCATCAGTAGTTATAGTTTCAACAGCAGTTTGTGCCGCTGTCTTTACTACTGGTGCTTGACTGTTCTGTACAGGTGCTTCGTTACCAACTGGACGGTTAGTTACATACTTAGCGATTTGCTCAGGTGTCATAGGTTGAAATGATAAAGAGATATATCTTTGATTGCTACTTGCTTGAATATTGTTCCAACCACTGACCCACATCCATATGTTATTCACTAAACATCTACCACGTACGTTTGGATGATTGTCCTTAGTACGTTGTGTGTTTGGATATAATGCACCAGAGTTATCACGGTCATTACCTTGTGAACTAGGTTGTTGGTCTAAGAAGTCCATACCGCTGTCTAATACAACGGGTGTTGCTGTTTGTTCAGTAGACATTAGTAATGTCTCCTATATTAAGTTAATTAAGAATTTGAGGGTGGTGTGTACTGGAATCGAACCAGTGTCCGTGCTACATACTGTCGCGTGCTCTACCTACTGAGCTTCACACACCTATAATAAGTTTAGCTTGTACGTTTCTTTGCAGATTTCTTTAAACGCTTGCCAGTATAACCTGACTTGCTTGTTACCTTTTGGAATAGTATACCTGTGTATGGGTCATAGTAAGTTTTAACGGAGCCTGTCTTACCAAACTTACGTGCTTTGGTTATACGAATCAATGCGCAGTTAGGGTCTATAGCCTGTTGATTACGTTCAAAACCGATATGTTTAATAGTAGTTTCACTATCTTTATACTCTAAAGGTTTATCTTTGCTAGATGATTCTACAATAGCACTATACATTAGCTGCATCTTGTTTAATATATTCATGATAGATTTTCCTCTACGTTCAAAACCGATATGTTTAATAGTAGTTTCACTATCTTTATACTCTAAAGGTTTATCTTTGCTAGATGATTCTACAATAGCACTATACATTAGCTGCATCTTGTTTAATATATTCATGATAGATTTTCCTCTACTCTGTATTGCTAAAGTACGTAAGTTATTTTGTAGCCTTGGTCAGACCAATACTTAGGGTTAATTGATATAGCCGTAGTTCCCACAACTCCATCATCACTAAGTATACCCCGCTTACATATTGTTAAGGCCTCATGTACTTTCTTTCTCTCAGTACCAATAAGTTCCCAACCTAAGAAGAGTTTATCACGCTTGCTAACTACTCTAAATATAGTACCCTGTCCACGCTTCTTTGCATAAAATGCTAGAATATCTTTCTCTTTAAGAGGACGTACTTTACCTTGTTTAATAGTTTTCATACTACTTACCTGCTTTAATTAGTTGGCGTACTTTAGCAACTCTAAAACCTGCATTACGTTGTCGTGTATTTAACTTACAAAAACTTACACCAGATTCTTGGTTATGGCTTCCGTAGTTTTTACTATGAGTTAATACTGGTGCTTCTACATATTCGTTTGTCATGATAGCTTCCTTTAGACCGTGAATCCACAGTCGTAGTGTTTAAAATTAATCAGTTAAAATAATAATCGGTAAATATTCTTGTAGTATCTATGTATAGACCTATGAAGATTACTTACAGGTATCACCCTAGTTATAAGTACTTGTTGTACAATAGTTTGTTACTATGTTACTGTTAGTCGGTTTTGGCCACCACCCTCAAGTCAAGTACTATCTAAGTACTAGCAATCATCATCCAAAATGGACTCCTATTGTTTATTTCTCTACTTCCTAAGTCAGCTTGAGTCATGCACAACTCTTTCAAGTCATGCACAATATAAGTTAGGTTTGTCTGTAGAAGTTATTACTGTCTATCTCTACCCATACATAGCCATCAATTAATATAGGATTGCCGGTCATATGTGGTGCAATAGTCCTTCTGATAGTTTTCACAAGATACTTATCCCCACAAATACGTACTAAGGTTTTATCACCTGAGCGCATTCCACATCTATAAGCTGAGTGCAGTTTAATTACTAATCTTAACTGTACTTCGTGAATCGTTACTTCCAGCTTAACAGGTGTTGTATTCTCTCGTACAGGTTCATTTTCAATAGTCTGTGGGATTGGATTATCCTTAGACTTATTTGCGTAAATGAATGTAACGAGTGTTGCAATACCTATCAGCATAAAGCTTAATGTTAGTTCGTAATCAATCATCATTTACGACCTTAAATTGTGATGTAGCTAGGAATATATTTAGAGTTCTTGATTCTACCCAAGAGCTGTCTACTAATGTATATGCTAAGTCTCTATTACCTACTTTATAGAACTTATGATTATACATACAAACATGAGTAGCTTCCTTGGATTTGGCTACATACTCACGTTCACATCTACTACAGCATCTAATACACCTGCTTAACCAATTAACCCTTCCGCAATTATTACACGGTACTGAGACTGGGAATCTTCCCTCTGTTACTAGTTTCATATTAACCTCCTAATTCAATAGGGTTGCCATCGTTATCTTCACCACGACATTTATTACAAACAGACTTGCCGTTAAATAGTACTATCGCTTTACGTTGTTCACAAGAATCACATGGTTTATATACAGTGTACTCTTTCATTATAATCCTATCCCATAATCTCTTATCATCCTTATAACATCTAGTGCTATAAGGAATCCAAGTAAAAGTTTACCAATAAACACTTGCTTTTGTAGCTTACGTTTATCTCTTCTAAGTTGTGCGTAATGTTGTATCTCTGACTTATTCATTAGAAGAAGCCTTTCATAGTTCTATAGATAAAGAATAATATGAATCCAGATGCTATGCCAGACAAGCTACATAGTACTAAGAATATAACATTATATATGTACTTTCTTACTAGTTCTTTTAATTTATTCATTGTGATGATTCCTATTAATGTAAGTTATTGTTACTAGCGTGTTATAGGTGTTACTTTACAACCTACTAAAGTCTTTTGCTGCATAGCTTTCATGTAGTCTACTATCTGAGCTGTTGTTAATGTTTTCATGTGGTTCCTCTAGCAAGACAAGCTTGCAGTTAATTAGTTTATACTATTTTGGGTCTACCCATAGTTGGATATGTTAACTAAACTTGATAGCTCCTCAGTTAACACTTAGCCGATTTAAAGTGAGTCTATCAATAGTTTACGACCTCTCACTACTAGTTACTTATCACTAGCAAGCCTTGTGGAGAAAGAACTGGATTGTCCCTTCTCTATTTTCTAAGTCAGCTTGACTCAGGCACAAAAGTACGAGCTATCTTTATGGTTTAATATCTCCTCAGTAACGATTGGGGTGTACTGTGGCATTACTGGACGACCTAGTATCTTCATAAGATGTACATGTTGGTCGTTATCAATAAATACTTCTTTATAAGCTGACGCAATAACTGCTTTAAGCTTAGGAGCATCTAATAAAGTAGTTCTGAAACAATCATGTATAGATGTAAAAGCCTTCAAGCCAGCTTTCTTTGCGTGTACAATAACAGTACGAGCAACTAAAGCATCTAGACCTTGGATATAGTTTACAAGGAAAGTACGTACATATTCCTCAGCAGTAGGTTGTGCAGCTTTAACTGTCCAACTACCCTCAGCCTTACCAAAATGCATTCTCTTACCTGCTCCAAGGAACAAGCTAAATGAAGGACATACTTCGATAGTAGGTTTAGCAGGTTTAAATACTTGTAAACCATCTGTATGTCTATACGTGATATATTCTTTACCTGCTAACTCTAGGTTAACCTTTAAAGTATCTTGTACAGTAGTCTTAAGGTTATTAATCTTAACACCCATAGCTTCATTAATAGCTTCAATACAATCTTTAGCTACTTGTTGCATATCATTACTTAGTATACCTGCATCACGTAAGTTCTGTAAGTTATCTTTAGAAGTAAGTAAAGCACGTTCACCACCACCATACTGTACAGCCATGTAAGGTGTTTTGATAAAGCTACGTGAAGCAAAGTCATAACCAAACTTCTCAAGTAATTTCTTTGCAGACATTACATAAGGGTCAGTAGTTTCAGACTTAGGCTTAGTAGTAATACCTGTAGCTTCACCCATTTCAGCATCACCTGCTAAGATAGCAAAGTACTGTGTACCAGAACAACGAGCATCTAAGCCAAAACCTAGACGTGAATCACATTTACCTGTGTTCTCGAAATCAGCGAAATCAAGAGCCATACGTACTAATGTAAAAGGCTTCTTAGGACAATCTTGACGTGTAGCTAGGTCAGTAGACAAAGACTTCTTAAGTGACTGGAACAAGAATTCAATTGGATTATTGGCAACTCGCATTAAGTACTTACTGTCTTGGAACTTCTTACCACCTGCACAATCATCTAGTTCGTCTAAGAACATGTTGTATGATTCTGTTGTTTCTACACCTGCGCCAGTTTCTACAGCATGTGTTTGATACTTACTTACAAAGTTCTCTACATTATGAGCATATAAAGAACGAGCTAAATCACTAGATTGTGGGTTAGCACCTGCACAAGCTTCATGGTATAATCTACCACGTACATCAGCATCATAAGGAGAAGTTAAGATAGGCTCATCCTTCATAGTTTCACAACCAGTTAAGATGTAACCGTATCCATCTAATTCCATCATTATAGAATTACGTAGGTCTGACATTGGCATAGCTTTAACTCTACCAATTACTTGACCGATTATGTTAAGCATATCACCGTGTACATGATACTCAGTTGCTTGTAAATGTTGGATTGCTTCCTTAAGTAATTTACTAGGCTTAACCTTTCCACCTTTTACATAGTTAGTAAGACGATTAGCATCATCAAACTTACCAGTAGCAGGTAATGTAACATTCTTAGCAAGTACCATCTCATTCCATTTAGGAGTAAGTTGTACAGTGCCATCTTCATTAACAACAAGTAAGTTAAGAGTTTTAGCAACAGATACTAAAGCACTAGCATTACCTGCTAATGTAATATCTTGGTTAAGTCTACGTACACGGTCTAAATGATAATCTAACTGTACCATTAAAGAGTCTAGTTCTAACGCTGTATCAAGTGGTAACTCAACAAATGACCAAGTAATAGCAAGAGCTACACAAGCACATTTTTCAGGAGTATGTATATTGATTTTAGAGCTAGTATAAATAGCACTAGTTAAAGTAGGAGTTACGTTAGAAGTGATACGTTGAGCGTTTTGTAAGTTTAAAGTAATTTGAGTCATTTGATGGTTTCTCTGTATTAAGTTAAGTTGTATTAAGTATAAGTATATGTATAAGTATGTATTAAGTGTTAGTATTCTATCTGACAAGTACCATTAGCAGTACTTATATCTTTACGTTCTATACCTTGTGCTATGTAAGTTCTTACACAAGCTGATTCTGATTGGTAAGCTTCGTAGTCAGCCTTAATTAACTGTCCAGTATTATATAGCGATATAGATAAGAGACTAACTATAGTCACTATAAAAGCTATGTATGTAGTTGTATTACTATGTATATTCGATAGTTTCATGTTATTTAACTCCATTAGATGAGTTGCTTGCTATTATAGACAGGTCTTGTTCAGAACCTTGTACAGTTAACTCATTCTCATCAAAGTGCATAAGAACTAATATAGCTCCAAAGACAAATAAAGCAGCAAGTACCGATTGAGATACTATGTAAGTGATAAGTATAACTAGTATAAATGATATGTATAAGATGATTTGCATGATTAAGCTCCTTTTATATTTTGTACATAGTACTTAAGCATATCTTCGTATGACATTTCTTCTAAGTCTGTGTTACTTTCCCAACTATCTTCTTCACAGTACATGAAGTGGTGAGATAGTATATCATACAAATCTTCTTGACTTGTATTACATAAGCTTGTTAATTCCTTTATAGCTTCCTCTCCATCTACTATATCATCACCTTTAGTTAGGTACATAGTGCCACATGTAGATACTTCCACATCAACTATAACTTTAGATGTGATAGTGTTGAAGAATCCCCAGTAGATAAAACCTGAGAACTCATCAATTCCAAATGTTACAGATAAACCTGTGTAATCATCTTCGCAGATACTAGTGATGATTTGAGCATTTGTTTGAGCTTGAGTAGTGATAGTTTGAATAGTCATGATTAAGATTCCTGTGTAGTAGTAGTTAATTTAGCATCTAAGTTAAGTTCATGTGTTAAGTACGTGAAGTAACCTAACATAGCTGTTAATGTACAAGTTATAAGTAAGTCTTGCGTATCAATGTAAACTGCAACGCTTGTGTAGATAGTAATTAGAGCTAAGATGATAGTTACTATGTAAGTCTTGATAGTTAATGTATTCATGATGTATAGCCTTGTATAGTTGATGGTGTAATTCTGTTAATTAGTTGTGTGTATATCTTTACTTGTTTATTTGTAAGTGTTGGAGGTCTATAACTATGTTCTAGCTCACCACCTCGTACCTTGTCTACACCTTTATAGTGTATAAGTAGTGATGTTATTAAGTACTCATAACTCTTAGCTTTATGTTTAGGTACTGTGTAAACTCTGGATAGTCCTAATACCGCGTACTTATTAGTCCAAGTATTAGGATTACGTATGTGGTCTTGTAACCTACTACTTACACACTTAGTTATGCCTACGTAGTATCTGTTATCCTCAAGCTTAAGTATGTAGATGTATCTGTGTATGTATCTGTTCATGTATTACCTCATGTATAAGTGCGAAGCATAAAAGAGAAGAAGCGTAAGCAATAGAAGCATAAAGAAGACTACTTAGTCCTGTTTAGTATGCTGTATAAAACTGTATAATTCACTGTATAATGTCCTGTATATGGACACTGTATCGATTGTATGATGATTCAATTACTAAGTCAGCCAATCGTATTCTGAATGGTATAAATTGCGTATAGGCTTACGTAAGAGGCTTACATTTGATACTGGGTATTATTGATTAAATACTGTATAGAGTACTGTATAGTGTGTGTGCCCCTCTATTTATGTTGTCGACTTCACTACACCTTCAACAACCAAACAGTACTTATCTAACAACTACACAAGCCCTACACAGGTCTAACACAGTAATTACACAAATAATACACAGGAGCTTATTCAAGATAGAGAGCTTAATACACTGTATAGTATTTGTACAAACACTGCGCAAGCCCTTATGTAGTAGGCTATGCAGGAATTACCTAGGATACAAAACTATGTTGGATTACGTAGGTTTGTTAGGTGATTCATATCCTAAGTCAGCCTGACTGGTACACTGTTATCAGACAGAACACAAAGGGTAAGTAAGAGGTTGTTATACTAACTTACATAGAGCCAGTAAAAATGACTATGAATCCACACTCATACTCACTATGCTATGAACTACTCTTTATGCTTTATTGCTTCGCTACTAACTTACTTGTGCTAGTATTGCTTTACGGTCGCCATTGCTTGCATCCCACTTCATCACTCTACCTGTTGTAAGGCTTATGATTAGACCTTTTACACTTACTAGGTAATCTTTACCTTTGTGTGTTACTACTGGCATTGGGTCAAACTGTGTAGCTGATACATTACGTGTACTTACATTAAGCTTAACTTGTGTCTTAGGGTCTAATATCTTAACCATTGTTACATCTTCATTGAAGTCTACTATCACTTGCAGAGTGCCTTTATACTTAACATAGCCGCCAATAGGTGAAGGAGCATACGTAGTTTGTGTAGTTGTGTACATATCGTTAAATGAAATCATGATGTTTACCTTTTAGTTTGACTTGGATTGAATAGTATACAGAAAGAAGTTAGGAGTCCCTTATACTATCTAACTATACATTCAGCCACACGCCAGACATATATAAAATTTTAAAAATAAATTTATAATAACTACACAGGTAACTACACTAGAGTTCATTACACCACTAGTATATGTAGACGACTCTAATGTATACACATCAACTACACTTGTAATTACACCTCTAATATACAGTATATCTAGTATAAATATTGTTCAATTGTTCTATTTGCTCCTATTTAAGCCTCTAACAGTTTTAAGCATAAACTCACATAATGCGTTAAGTGCGTGATTAAAACAGCTATAAAGTACCTTACAATGTGCAGAATGCACGTAATAAAGCATAAAAATCAGTAATAAATGAGTAGTAAATATAGGATTATATAGGACTTCTGTAACCTATTTTAAGGCTATTTAAACCCTATATAATCCAATTGTATAGACAGAACTTTCGCTGCGCTGCCTATCTCGCAAGGCTCGCCTGTTATGCTTCTTAAGTGCCTTGCTATCGCTAATTACTATGTAAAGCTTGCTTTATCACTGTGCAGGAATAGCTAAGATTCTACCTGTTAATCGACTAGCTCTACTAGGTGTTTGACTAGCCCATCTAGAGTCTAGTAGTTCTACAGCAGCTCTAGTATAAGCTCCACTTTGTAGTGCATCTAAAGTCTTCTTGAACTTACTTACACCAGTACTGCCAAGTTGATAAGTCATGTTTATAAGTACAAGCCTTACTTCTCCATAAGCCCAAGGGTAGTACTTGTCTACACTATTCTCAGCATAAGAGTAGTCTTGTATAAGCAGTGCTACAGCTTGACCTTTAGTAAGGCATTTGTATGTATCAGTAGGGAGCATCAAGTGGCCGAAGCCTATTGTCTTTAATCCTCTACTGTCATCGTATATGCATCTTCTATAGCCTTCATCTACAACTAACTGTGCAAGCTCACTAGATCTATGTTGCTCAGTAGTTAGCTGGTCAAACTTAGATACTACTTGCTTAAGCTCTATAGCAGTTGCTATGCCTTTATCATTTACAGTATCGATTTTAGTATTCACATTATAAGCAGCATAGAAGGAAGCAATCAGCATAAGCACTATTGAAGTACTATTGAAGATTCTGTGTATGTCTTGCCTCTTGTCCCTTTGTACTTGCTTTGACTCTTGTATAGAT
>JABSPG010000070.1 GCA_013214445.1 Ekhidna sp.
CTTTGGAAGTGACATCATTGTTCCCTACCTCAAGCAATTCCCGTCACTTGAACAATACAGTCTAACATCAGGCTTTTTTTGGATAGTAGTCATTGCTACTGCACTTGGTGTGGGGCTTTCCTTCACCAAAGCAAGGACCCTGGAAGGAGTTGGAGCATCTCGAATTGGGCGAGCATTTGTGTACATCTTGGTTGCAACAATTGGCATGAATATGGACATTCTGGCCATCTTCTCTAATCCTGGATATTTTTTCCTTGGAATCATGTACTGCTATTGGCAATAGTCGCAAAACTTGTCAAGGCACCATTCTTCTTCATTGCCGTCGGAAGTACCGCAAACGTAGGAGGTGCTGCGTCTGCGCCTGTCATTGCTTCAGAGTTTCATCCTTCACTAGCACCTGTAGGTGTTTTGATGGCCGTATTGGGCTATGTACTTGGAACTTATGGAGCTTATTTGTGTGGGATAATGATGCAAGCAGTAGCTGGATAAAGAATGGCAAACCAAAGGCACTTAGATATTTCCATTAAGGCCAGCTACTATACCCTTAATGGTTTGACCGAACATACTGAGCGAGTATGGGTGGTCTTTCATGGTTATGGACAACTGGCAGAATTCTTCATTCGAAAATTTAAGGGACTAGATCCTGAAAAAAATTTCATCATTGCCCCTCAGGGACTTTCAAAATACTATTTGGAAGGCGTGTACGGAAGAGTCGGCGCAAGCTGGATGACCAAAGAAGACCGATTGACGGAAATAGCAAATCAATACAGCTACATTGATGCCGTTCTAAATCAATTCAATTTGGCTAATAAAGAACTTGTCTTTTTTGGATTCTCACAGGGAACTGCGACCATGGGGAGATATGCTGCTCATGCAAAAATCCCATTTACAAAGATGGTAATATGGGCTGGCACATTCCCTCCAGACACAGACCCAGTCGATTGGGAGTATCTATCGGGAGATGAAGATATCGAGTACTTCACCAGTGAGGAGGATATCTACTTCAAAGAAGAAATGATTGATCAGCAGAATGAAACAGTAAGAAAGGCATTGGGTAAAGCCCCTACGCTACACTGGTATGCTGGGGGACATAAAGTCATTCCAGAGATCGTCAATACCATCTAAAAGAATACTCATCAAAAGCAATTTGTTTCCTAAATTTCCTCTATGAGACGATTTACTTACTTGCTAATTGTACTGCCTCTGTTTTCATTTTCTCAACATGAGGAAAAAATCAAGGAAATCTACGACGAGGCATTTACAAACGGCAGAGTCTACGAAGACTTAAGATTCTTATGCAAAAACATTGGAAGCAGGCTCTCTGGCTCTCCAGAAGCTGCAGCAGCCGTGGAATACACCCGACAGCTGATGGAAACTTACAGATTCGATACCGTCTATCTACAACCTGTTATGGTGCCACACTGGGTCCGAGGGAAGGAAGAAATCGTCAGGGCTATCAACAGTGATAAACATGGCACCTTTGATATGAATGCATTAGCCCTTGGCAACTCGGTGGGAACAGGACCAGAAGGAGTTTTGGCTGAGGTGGTCGAAGTAAGCGGAATTGATGAAGTGAATAAACTAGGCAAAAAAGTGGAAGGCAAGATTGTCTTCTACAATGGGGCAATGGACCCCACAATCATCAATACGTTTGGGGCCTATGGAGGTGCGGTTGTACAACGCGCCTATGGGGCTTCTGAAGCGGCAAAGTTTGGTGCAAAAGCAGTTATCGTTCGATCGGTGACCAATAGACAAGATGATATTCCCCACACGGGATCATTGGTTTACAAGCCGTTAATTAATAAAATACCTGCAGTGGCTATTAGTACCAATGACGCAAATGAGCTCAGTCGGATCCTGACTGAACAAACAATCAATGTCTATATCGAGACGCATTGCCAAAACCTACCCGATATTCTTTCTTACAATGTCATTGGGGAACTCAGAGGCACTGAAACTCCAGAAGAAATCATAGCTGTAGGTGGCCACCTGGACTCCTGGGACGTTGGTGAAGGAGCCCATGATGATGGAGCAGGCTGCATGCAGGCCATTGAAGCATTAAGACTCTTCAAGGTCTTAGGACTTAAGCCTAAGCGAACATTGAGGGCTGTGATGTGGATGAACGAAGAGAATGGCCTTAAAGGCGGAGTAGAATACGCACGAGTTGCTAAAGAAAAAGGTGAAAAACACATTGCTGCCCTCGAATCTGACTCAGGAGGTTTTCAACCAATGGGATTCTCCATGTCAGGAACTGATGATCAAAAGGATCAAGTAAAAGCATGGAGGGACTACTTCACTCCCTATCGAGTCTGGGATTTTGATCAAAATGGTGGAGGTGCTGACATCAGTCCCCTTAGTCCCCAAGGGACTCTACTCATTGGCCTCAGACCTAGCACACAATGCTACTTTATTTATCACCATACTCCCGCGGACGTTTTTGAAGCAGTGGACAAACGTGAACTAGAACTAGGTGCTGCCAGTATGGGGGCACTGATGTACCTATTGGATCAAGAGGGAATCAAATAGAAAAGCAGCAATAGTTCCATCTTAAGAACTATAAAGGAATGTTAGAAATTGTAAACCTTAAGCACTAACCAAGGCAGATTCCATCGTTCCTTTCTGCTTGGTTCGATTCCAAGGCAGCATAGTTATAAACTCCTTCAAATAACAATTATCAGTCACTGCTGAAAATACTAAACCAGCAAAAACGAACACTAGTAAGCCCAGAGATAAGGGTGTATTAAGCACGTAGTTTCCGAAAAGCGCAACCCCTAATAAAATCGCTAAAGCTAGCCTAAACTGACGATCTACCGTCCATACACTGCTCTGTAAGGAAGCCCCTTCCTGGATGTGAACGACTTGGTGTTGCATCAAAGAAACATTTTCAAATCCTTGAGCATGCAACTTCCGCTGTACCTGACCTGCTCTACCCCCACTAAAACAAACTAGTCCAATATGATAATCCTGATATCGGGAGAATTGATCTGAACTATATTCTTCAGAAGGTAGATTAATCGCACCTGGATATGACCCTTCCTCAAATTCTTTCTTCGTTCGAACGTCTACAATAACAATGCTCATAGGATTTCAGTGATTAGTTTCCCTACCAAGTAGATGGAAGGAATAAATGCGACAAATAGAAATGCCTTCAAGAAAAAAGCGATTGAATTCTCTTCTACCTGCTCACTGAATAGTTCTTTGTTTGTTTCGTTGGTCATCTTCAAATTCGATTGATTTAATAAACTCAAAATTGAAGATTCGCAGCAACCCTCGAAATAACATATGTTAATTAATCAGCCACCTTTCTATTGCGAATTCTGGAAAGGGATACTTTCGTAACTCCAATAAAGGAAGCCAGATACTTTTGAGGAACCCTTAGGATCAAATCCGGACTATCCTTCAAAATAGCTTCATAGCGTGCTTCAGGAGTGAGTGTGGTAAAAAACTCAACCCTGTAAATGGCCTCTGAAAAAGCCTCTTTTATTCCTTCATAAGAGAGTCTTAGAATTCGAGGATTCTCCCTGGCGAGCTCATTCAATTTTTTGGAGTTTACAGCTATCACCTTGCAGTCTTCCACAGCATGTAAAAATTCAGTAGAGGGTTTATCATGAAGAAAGCTCATACCACATGAGGTGAAATCCTTTTCCTTAGCCAGCCTAATCGTTTTTTCCTCCCCATCTGGTCCTAGCACATACGTCCTGACTATCCCCTTGCGAATCAAAAAAGCATATTTACAGTACTCTCCAGCCATAGCTATCGTTTCCTCCTTTTTGAAGGTCTTAAGCGAGCAAATCTTGAACAGACTCACTAGGTCAGAGACCTTTAAGAAACTAAACCGTTTGAAAGCCTCAATAAAATTATCCTCCATTTTGCTACACTCACTTTTCAATCGGTCTTAAAAATAAAGAACTCAAGCACCGAAGGAAAACATGGCTAGGTAATGTTTATCAGCATAGCATGGTCACCTCACAAATTCAACTGAGACCCATAACTTCAATTTTCCTACTTTAATCATTCAGTATCAACTGTACCAGACGATCTTGATTGAATAGGAACTCCTCTGCATAGATACCTCCTTCGTACATTACCTTCTTAAACCTATCTTCAACAGTCTCTGAAACATTGATTTCCACCTCATTGTGAGCAAAATCAGAAATGTGATTGACATTGGAAAAATCAAGGACAGGTTCCACTCGATAGATTAAGCCCGAATGATTGAGTTGGTAGAACAAGGGTTCCTTTTGCAAACCGCCAACCAGATCTGTTCGAGAGCCAATCGAAATCATCTGGTCGTTGGACAAACATACATTGGAGAAGTTTACAGCGGAGGAATAGATGTATTGATCCTGAAGCACATAGATTTTTCCCTTGAAGTTTAAGGAATTAGTGTCAGGCTTAAGCGATATAGTAGATCGCTTTTCCGACCAGTAGGGTGCATCCAGCAACAAGTTAACAAGTTCCTTTTGAGAGGTCTTCTTTGAGCCATAGTGATCAATAGTCCTTTCATTGTATCGATACTTTAGATCCACTTCCAATTTGATAGGCTCAGAAATAAAGTGTTGTACAACTTCTCGCCAAGCCATATCATTTCCTCCGGGATTTCCCCTAATATCTATAATCACCTTTTCAAAATCTTGCCAAATAGCTGTAGTACTATCTATCTTCTGCAAAAGCGCTTTACTAATACTTTGATCCATAAAGGGTAGACCTACGTACAAGACACGATTTTTTCTTGAAGCTATCACTTGACCTTTATATTGGGAATAGTAGCTTATTTCTCTCTGAGGCTTTGTAAGGAAGGAAATGCTATCAGTTAAGGTTAAATCCATGGTTCTGCGAACACCCTCTGTCTCAACAGTCAATTGGAACGATTCTTCTCCATAGCGATAGAAATATTCATTATAGCTATTTCCCTCAGCATCGACTTTGATTGGCCAAACCTTATCTGGATTTGCCTGAACAAAACCCTGAATGCTCTGTCCATTGTAAGCTGTAATCGAACTGCCCTTTCGAACTGTATCCTGACCAATGATGAAATCAGCAAAGCATTGATACCCGTCGTTCGAATATATCAAAGGAAGCACAAGGCTTGATGAAGGTTTGTTGCACAACTGTTCAAATGATTTCACTTTAGCATAAGCCTTTTCCTTACCCTTAAAATTCAACTTGTTCTGGTATTGTCCATACCTTGAGAGATAGTCATATCCCATAGAGCTACAGTGCAAATCCTGAACAAGGTTGGTAGCTCGCTCCAAAATACTTCTAAATTCACAAGGAGTAGTACTAGAGCTAATTTCACTTCGAAGTGAGCTAAACTGTCGCTCATAATCAATCCCTAAGCGGATTGCATTCAGGTCTTTGTGAACAGCAAAATCATTCAAAAAATGAATCAGCTCGTCATAATCTGCAAGCATTTCTTTTTGCGATAATTCAGTAGCGCTTTGCGCGGATAAGGACATCATGGTAACCCCGTAGAGGAGTATAAACTTTAAAAATTTCATAAGTGCGTTGATTTTTTTTTGACAAAAGGATTCCCTTGCAATCCATTTCTGGACTACTAAAAAGATTTGATTTATATGTTACTTGGCTATTTGGAGTCTAAGACAATGTCTCCAAGTGTAATCAGCGAGATTTCAACCCCCCCAGCATTGAGGATAAAGTTGGCTTTTTTGTTACTTGCCAATATCTGAAAATCTCCTTCATTGGCATCATTTGATTTTATATTTAGGTTTTTACTTACTTTCAACTCTCCATAAAGGCTACTCAGTGAGAGATTTGCATCAAGAGACTTTTCTAGCTTAAGGTTGATTCTATTGTTTGTGGTGATCAGAAGATTGCCTCCATTATGTTCTACATGCATCTCACCCATATTGCTTTCAAACTCCACATTCGTGTCTTTGGGAAGGTAGATGTCTATTTCAGTACCTACTAGCAGAGCTTTCTCTTTTTTGTCCTTCTGTGGATCATAATCCGATCCACTCTTCTGAAAAACATGGTGTGCCTCTAAATTCTTGATTTCGAAACTGAGGGTAGATACAGAACCAGTCTGCTTCAACGAAACATCAAAATCATCGTTTCTATTCTGATTCTGATCATCAATAAGTAGAACCTTTGCTCTGATGAAAATGGAATCTTGATCCGAAATATGTAGTTTTATCTGATCCGCAAAATCATTTTTGATTCGTAACTCCGAAGTAGACAAAAAATAGTTCCGCTGCACTTCTGAGTACTGCTCAATACTTTGACTTTCAGCACTTAGCATGCACAAAATCAAGAAAGAGCCCAATATATAAGCCATCATATTCATATTAATTGAGTTTTATTTTATTTGATTCCAAAGCTTCCCGCAGCTGTGGGTTTCTTGTTCCATCCAAAAGCCTATTTTTTTCTTTGATTGCTAATTCAGGGTTGAAGGTTTCCACCAGTGAGATCAAATTCATTTTCCCAAAACTGTCCTTCTCTCTAAGCAGTGCTTTTTCCAAAGCAAGCTGTATCTCGGAGTGTCTATGGAATTTATAAAGCGCCTGGGCAGTAGCAATTCTGATGTGGGCACTCTCATCATCGATCAAGCTTGAGAGAAGTGTTTCGAGTAACTCATCCGAATGAGAAGCCTGCTGACTCACATAGGTGATGCCTTTCATCCTATCGGAAGGAGCATAGCTTTTAAGCTGAATTTTCGCGATATTGACTTGCATCTCTGCAATTTGTTCTGAAAGCTGAACTACTTCCGCATTACCTGAAGAGCCTCTCAGCGAATAACCAACCAACCCTCCAATGAGGAGCAGTATACTTGAAAACGCCAATCTTTTAATATTTTTATACTGACTCAAAGAACCAAGAAACGCATCAAAACGCTCAACCATTGATAATGGCTTTGCCACTTCCTCTTGCTGATGCTCAGCAAGAGAGGTATAGAATTCGCTCCGCATATTCGCGGGAGGAGTTTCATTTTTCCATGACGAAGCGAGATCAGTCAACCCTCTCAAATCCTCCAACTGTTGTCTCAGCTCTTGATCCGTCAATAAACGTTCAAACTCATTGACTTGATCAGGGCGTAACTCCCCCTTCAAATAGTCAATAGCGTATATTTCAAAATCTTCCTTTTTCATGTTAACTGATTTTATGATAGACCTCTTTCAATTCTGTGAGTGCCCGATGAAGCCTGACTCTGGCGTTATTGGGAGTAATGTTGAATATCTCTGCTACCTCTTCTGATGGCAAATTCATCAGGATACTGTAGGTAATCAGATCCTTCTTTTCCTCAGACATGTATTGCATGGCAAGCTGAAGTTGTTCTATTCTTTCCTCGCTACTCTCCGTCTGCTCTGCTCGTTGATCCTTGAGGCTTACACTGTATTCATCGACACTCCCCAATTCACCTTCCTTTTGGCGACTCTTGTATTCATCTGACCTGACATTGCGAGCGATTTGGTACATCCATGGACGAAATCTCTGATCTTTTTTATACGATTTCCTGTATCTAAGAATTCGATAGAAAACCGTCTGAGTCAAATCCGAGCTTGCTTCTCTGTCACCGGTTGTCTTGATAAAGAAGTTGTAAAGTTCTGCATGATACCTTTCAAACAGCAACCCTATAGAATGGGTATTACCTGCAGATACTTTACTCATTAAATCCTGATCTGAGATCATTTGACTTGCTTTTTGAACTGATTACCGAGTTCTGGAAGATTTATTACAAAATCTTAGCTTTTTTTTAAAAGAGAGAAGATTTATTCTCCAATACGCCTGCCTCAAGCATACAAGATAGACCATCTGGAGCAGCAAATTCAGTCCATCAAACCATGCAAGGGAATAAAAAAAGCCCAATTCTCAAAGAGAATCAGGCTTCATTCATTTCCAAAATGTGCTTCTTAGCCTTTACCAAATAGTATGTTCAATCAAGCAATCTTGTCTCCACGCTGTTTGCCAGCTCCTTGGCATTTTCACCTTCGTACGTGATGAGAATGTATTCATTACCCACAGGGATAGATATGGCATATACGTCTCCATCTGCTGCATAAGACTGAAGTTCCCCTTTTTTCTTCTTGACAGTTCCTCCTGTCAATTCCTCGAGTTCTCTCTCCATTTCCACAGTCAAGTCCTGCCCTGGGTCGATCGATTTTTGATAGAAACTAACTTTCTCTCCCAACGAGCCTGCCACCGTCAAAAATTTCTTTTCTGGCCATACGGAATCCTGATCTTCGAAGCTGAAAGCAGCAGGTATCGAGACTTCCAGGCCCAAACCCTCGTTTGTATAGTGCTCACCTTGTATGGAATATGCTGCCGAGCTAAGGTTGGTATATTCCTTACCATCGATTGTATAAGACAATGTTTCAATGATTGCATTTCCATACATCTGAATACCACTTTCTGCATTCAAATCGCCTAGACCATCCACCAAACTTGAAGCCACAAATCTCAATCGAGCTGCATCAGCCACATCAGTTCCCGGAATAGCTGCATCAAAAGGTACCCATTGATCATCAATGTAGACCTCTGGCCATGCATGACCTCCCCAAATACCACTCATGTATACAAACCCCATGGCCATTCTGGCTGGAAGGTTACTTGCTCTGTATAGTGAGGTCAATAAGGTAGTATACTCGCTGCAGGTCCCTTTTCTATTCTTAATCACTTCTGAGGCTGGCGCAAGCATAACTCCCATGTCAAAACTCATGTTCTGAGTTACCCAATTACGAAGGTTGAGACAGTCTTCGTACACATTTCCTGTCGAAACATTCTCAGCAACCTTCATAATTTCCAGATCATTGGAAGTGATATAGGTATTTGGCTGGAAAAACTCAATCATATCAGGACTTGCTGTAGGTTTTGAAAGTCCTTCAAAGTCTACCGTAGGTCGCGTAATCTTGAGGATCAGGTAATCATCTGTCTTTTCCAACACCTCTTGATTTGCTCCTTCCAAGTCAGGCAGTCCCAATGACTTGTCTTTTCCTGAAATCTTGACCACCAACTCATCAATGGATCGAGCATCAGCAAAGCGCACATTATTGCGGATCATCGTATCGTCAAACATCTCATCGGGTAGAATAGTACCCTGAACTGCACTCTCTGCTATTTCTCTGCTTGACACGGAAGTCTCTAGCATGCCAAAGGGAAGTCGCACCGCTATTAGAATGGTGTTTCCAGCCCGATCAAGGTGGTAAATGGTCTCCGGAAAGCCATCGATCAAGTCTTTTACTTCTAAACGATCCGGCCTTTTAGCAGTCAGTATCCTTTTGATCTCAACGACTTTTCCAAATTCAGGCATGTATGTGTGATATGAAATCTGATCGCCTACTTCCTTTAACTGTTCCAAAGAAGTCTTCTTGATCAGCGAAGGCCCGTACAGAGGTTTGTCATTTTCTATGGTTTGCTCAAATTCAGAGCCTTGCACACTTGAGGTAATTTTTATTCCTCCTTCAATAACTTCCGCTACTGTTTTTGTTTCTTGATCCGACATTACCAAGGAGTATTCTACCTTCTTCATGCCCTCGGCATCCTCTATCTGCAGTACTTCCGATTTTAGTTCAATCTTACTATTCATCCTATTGAGTACCATCGCTGTGTTGAGGGTTGACGTTTTAATGTCTCCTTCCGATTGTTCATCCATATAATAATACCCTACCGGGTTGCCTTCCAGCTTAGAAATCATCCACTGATCTACTTGGGAAAATACCTGAAGCGTTCCGCAAAGAACGAAGGCTACTACCATTAATGCTTTTCTTATTTCCATGATATCTTGTTTTTGTTTAACCATTTTTCCTATGATTAGCGGTTTTTACAAAAACTTACATGGAGCTCACATCTTTAGTATGTCAAGGTTCTTTTTCAGCTCTTCGATGTGCTTTCTGTATAGATGATTGAGCGCCCATTTGGCAAAAGGATGCAGTAATAGAGACACTACGATTCCTGTAGCAAGTACCCCCCAATCCTCACTAGATGAAGGTAATATGGACTTCTGGCTGTGAAGTTTCAAGAAAATATAGATCCCAAAGAAGAGTGTCGGGAAGCTCAAGGTGGTAATTCTGTAATACAACTTCATGGTTTTCTCTAGATGATGGATCGCTTGCTGCAAGGAAGTCTTTATGTCAGAGTGAGCAAAAGATATAGCGCGGATGCGCCGATACAGGACAAAGTAAATAGCTGATATGATGGTTGATATAAAGGCTACCATCAATACTTCTTGCTGTTCGAAAAAATTGAGTACGAGCATGATCAATGCAATCAATACAAAGACCAAAGCCAAGAGGAACTCAATCTTGATGTTGAGTTTTATTTTGCCCAACTTCTTGTCAGATCCAGTCTTTATCAAATCCTGAATTTGTTCAGAGCTATATGATTTCTCTTCATCCTGATCAAATCGAGTTTCTTTGTATTTATCCAATAAATCACTCATATCCGCTTTTCATTATCGATTTTAGTTTCTTTTTGATTCTGTTGATTCTTACCCCCACGTTACTCTCCGATATCCCCATGATCTCAGCTATCTCTTTATAAGGAGTTGAATCTAAGTACAGCAGTATAATGCCTTTTTCTACCTTTTCTAATTGGTCTATTGCCGCATGCATCTGATCCAAATCACTAGCCAATTGATCTTCATCAGGTTCTAATACATGAAGGCCTTGATCCATTTGTACCAGGTTTACCTTCTTTTTCGATTTTCTTAAGGAGTTGATGGCTGTGTTTAGCGCCACTCGGTACATCCATGTGGTGAATTTGGCATTCCTGCTCGGATCGTAACTTTGATGAGACTTCCAAATCTGCAGTAAGATTTCCTGAAATAGGTCGTCATAGGGTTCATTCTTAGGAATATACATCTTGCATACCTTGTGAATGACCGCCTGGTTCTTAGTTATCTGGTTTATAAATTCTGACTCTTTCAAAATGTAGACAATAGTCCTACCATTGTTATTAGCAGAATGAAGAATTTCTTACAGTTCAGTGATCACTTTTTTAAAAAAATTCAATTTACCCTCACCAACTGCCGTTATTGCGCTATTTCTTACAAAAGAAAATTACAAACAAGTATGCATAAGAAAGGTAGTGCACAGAAGATATGATAGCACGAACTCCACTATCTTAGACTTTCATCAACAGTTAAGTATACCAAATCCATTTCTGATCTACCCATACTACTTACATGAAAAAACTACTCCTTTCCCTTCTTGTCACCCTCCTACTTCTATTCATTATTGGCCTCATTTGGCTCAAAAATTCCAACAACTTCAAGAGAGATGGCAAGTTCGATATATCCGTCAATGACAGTCCCATTGAAATCATTCGCGATGAGTACGGGATCGCTTACGTGCTGGCAGATAGTAAACCAGACGTGATCAGGGGACAGGGGTTTGTCATGGCACAGGATCGACTATTCCAAGTTGAGTTTTACCGCGCGTTGATCAAGGGTGAAGCAGCACAACTGGTCGGAACCTCTATGTTAGATTCAGACATCAAAATGCGGGTACTCAACCTTTATGGAAATGCAGAAAGACACTTTCAGTACCTGGACGATGAAACGAAAGAAGTCTTGACGTGGTACTGCGAGGGGTTCAATGAATACTTACGTGTAGGAGTAGACGAGTATCCTTTGGAACTGACGCTACTCGACATTGAACCTCAACCACTTAAACCAGTGGATATCCTATCGGTGACGCATTTCATCGGACTTTTTCACAGCCAAAACATGGAAGATGAAGTGCTTAGTCTCAACCTTGCTGCTTCTACGAAAGATGCCAGTGAACTGCTACCTCTTTCCATCAATTTGGATCGAACCAAACCATTACCATCAGACACAATACCCACCTTAGCCAATTTGAGTAGTAGAACTCACCCATTTCTTGCCAGATCGCTTCCTGATCCGCTATTGCCTTACCCAAAACTGGGCTCCAATAACTGGGCTATCTCAGGAGAGCGATCAAAATCACCAATTTGCAACTGAGGCATTGAATATATCTAGGATAAT
>JABSPG010000699.1 GCA_013214445.1 Ekhidna sp.
TTGAAGGAGCTGGAGAAATACGCTTTCTCGTCATTTGGATTGGAGATGCTATACGTCAGAGACAGTCCTTCTTCATCTTCCTCGAATCGCACGTTAGCTAAAGGCCATATTCCTTCTTCCACCCACTCAATATCAAAACCTTCCAGAGCTGAAAGTATCTCTTGCGTCTTTTCGTTTCCTTCAATTCCTGCAAAGTCTTTTTGAAGCTTCATCTTTAGATCCGAAAATGGCACCAACTGAGGGTAATTCTCATAGAATTTCAAGAGGTATTGATCGCAGGTTTCCGGTTGCTCTTGCTCCTCATAAGCCAAACCTAGTGCTTCATTCACTCTGGCAATCAGGAGCTTCTCGTATTCTTTATCCAAGGTTGGGTCAGCTAAAATTGCCTCGAACATTTCAATGGCTTGATCATACGCCTCATCTTCCAGGTGAAACTTAGCAATGTAGTAGTTGAGGTACTTCTTCACACCCTCTCGCTCTTCTTCTTGCAGCTTTCCTTCAAATAACTTGATAAAATAGGCAGGATTAAAGTCTTTGATCAACTCCCAGATTTCATCAAAGAAAATGGTGTTTTCAGAGGCAAAGATGTTGTATAATACCAGAAATCGCTCTGGGTTGGCCGAGAGCTCGCTGGTCAGTAATAAATGTGCATTTTCCTTTTTGAAGTAATGTTCTGTAAGATCTACCAGTGATCGAAAATCCATCCAATAGTATTGATTGACAAACTTGATTTCCTTCATCTTTCGCTGGTGATACAGGTATTCAAAAAGCAGCGTGTTTCGATCGTATTGCACTTTGCCCCAAGTCGAGTTAATGTGTAGCTCCTTAAAATTGGCCGCTTTGTCACGATATTTCTTAGACTCCTCCAGGTCACCGGCGTAGTAGTTGCACCTTGCCTTGGCTATATTATTCCATCCATAGCCAGGTGCTGGCCCCATAATATCCAGTGAGTTTTGAACAATAGCCCTCGCCTTCTCCGTTTCATTCTTGAAGATGTTGATGACGGATTCCATGTAATCGAACTCTTTGGTCTCCTTGAGCTGGTAGCCGTCTATGTCACGCTCTTGGTTGTAGTACTTTTCTGCATCTTCAAACTTTGCCTGAATGAATTGAAGGTTACCATAATTATTGTATGACTGTCTGCCAAGCCGCTTGAGGTTTTGAGCGGCTATCTCTGCCGAATCCACATTGAGCAGATATGAATAAATGAGGTTTTTGTAGTGCCAATAGCTTCCTTCAATGGGGTCAAACCCATCTGGAATATACTGACTGATAAATTTATAGTTCTTCCGATTATTGATGAGGATCGAATCCATGTATCTAGAAGCCATTTCTACATTTTCTTCGATGGTGGTTTTTAGAAATGAATACTTTTCCGGTTTGTAGACGCGATTTTTATGGTGAATCCAAGAAAGGTGTTCGTACGGGTTTACGCCCCAGTTATAGATAAATCGTCGATCAAGTAATTTTCTGGCAACCTTCACCCCTTTATCCAATTCGTTCGTATTGCTGTAGCAGCGAACGAGCAAATCGCACAAGATGGCATACTTTCGCTGATACTCATAAACAGGTATGTATGCTTGGATATCCCTGACCCTCCTGAGCTCGCGTGGAAAGTCATTTTCCAACAAGAATAAACTCTTCCTTAGTGGTTTAATGGCCAGTTGGTATCCCAATAAATCCGACGCTCTGAGGTATCGGTACAATCCTTCATAGTAGTAACCAGTATAGTAGGTACTATCGATCTGGATGAACTTCTGAGACATTTCATAGGCTTCCCTACTACGGAAAGACCCCCTAAAGTCACGCTCAAGTCGATCGATCTCGATGCGCTGCGCTGTTAAGGAGAAGAGCGCACAAAGCAGCGCACAGAAAAGAATTATTGTCTTTTTACCCTGCATCAAACGAAAGCTTAAGCCTCGCCAACCTTTTTACCTCTGACTTAACAATCGAATTCAGGGCCTCTTGCTCTGCACTCTTGTTTCTAAACAGCAACCTGTGATGCAATACCGGTGGCACCAGCTGTGTGAGGTCGTCTTCTATCACGTAAGAACGCTTGTTTATCATCGCATAAGCTTTCAAACACCTCAAGAGAATGATCCCGCTCCGTACTGAAGCCCCTAGCGAGATTCCTTGATTATTCCTGGTCCCTCGAATGATATTATTGACACCTCTCACAATCTCATCATGGATGAAAACACTGTCAGCTTCCTGCTGCAAAGTAATCACGTCCTCCAACGATAGCACCCCCTCTGTTGTAGACTCGTAATTGGAGATTTCCAGATACTTACGATAAATATCAAATTCCACCTCTTCTGCCACATATCCAAAACTGATTTTCATAAAAAATCGATCGAGCTGTGCATTGGGGAGCGGATACGTACCCT
>JABSPG010000700.1 GCA_013214445.1 Ekhidna sp.
TCTCTAGCTTCTTTCCCCAGCTGTTTTTTAGTGGTTTTGTAATCTCGACTTTCGGATATTATCGATATATCATTACCAAAGCAGACACTCTCAATTTCACAGACCTGCTCTGGAAGGTTTTCATTACTGGCCTGATCACAACGCTAATTTCTTTAGCCATTCAGCTTTTTTTTAACCTCTTCGCCAAAACGGCATTATTGGAGAGTCCACTCACTGTAAACTTCTTCTACAATGTTCTTGTAGCACTAGTTGTTATATTCACCATTTCGACCCTGGTTGTTTGGAAGAGGCTGATCCTTTATCAAAAATCAAAGAACCTACTTCAACTATGGGGCTTCTTCGAAATTGCTTTAATAGGTGCAATGCTTTTTGATTTTCTCGGTTCAGGAACTGAGCAATCAAACTTTAGGGTAGCACTTGTTGTTCTTGGGGGCTTTTCTGTTGTCTTAATTTTCAACCTTAAGTGGGTTGCCTATCTAAATTTTAAGCAAAAATGGAAAGGTATCCTCTTCATAGTACTTTCAGGAATCTACCTCTATCATTTCCTGCTCAACCTCCTCAAATTCTCCTACACGGAAGTTCTAGTAATTGATTTGCTAGACAGATCACTAATCTGGGGTCTATTTGGCTTTCTATTTCTTTACGCATTGATCTCTGTTCTTGTAACCTTGTTTAACCTACCTACCTCATCTGTATTTGAGCAAAAATTAAAAGAAGCACTCGACTTTCAGAAACTAAGTCAATCAATTCCAAGAGGTGAAACAAAAGACCAGACGTACGAAATATTGCTTGACAGTTCCATGAGTGCTGTATTTGCTGATGCTGCATGGCTTGAGATTGTAGAAGAAAACAATACACATCAAGTCATTCGTAACCTCAAAGACGAAGATGTGGAAAAGATCAAAAAATCCATTGAAAGTGAGACCATTAAATCAATTCTCGATCTACAAGTTAAAAACGAGGTAAGCGCCAATAGACTGACAGATACTATCAAGCACAACCAGTTCAAATCTATCATTGCTCTTCCGATCATGGTGCAGGATAGACAGTCTGGATACATCGTTTTACTAAACGAGGTATCAGAAGCTTTCAACAGAGAAATGGTAAACATCATTACCACCTTTGTCAATCAAGCAAGCGTCTCACTGGAGAATCTTACTTTGATCAAAGAGTCTATAGAAAATGAGCGGTACAAAGAACAATTAAAAATTGCCAAAAACGTACAAAAAAGCTTATTACCAACATCGTTGATAAACAATGATCACCTCACAATGGCTGCATTTTCCATGGCTGCAGACGAAGTTGGTGGTGACTACTACGACATTTTGGAGTACAAAGAGAATCATTTTGGTCTGATCGTTGGTGATGTATCAGGTAAAGGAACAAGCGCGGCATTTCAGATGGCACAGATGAAAGGAATATTCCATAGTCTGGCGCACCAAGGACTTACTCCGGTAGACTTTAACATCAATGCTAACATTGCGCTGAGTAAATGCCTAGAAAAGTCCTCATTTATTACTTCCACCTATTTTGACATTGACACAGAAAATAAAATGATCCATTTTTCAAGGGCTGGTCACTGTCCGAGTCTGTTTTACTCCAAGGAAAAAAATGAAACTGCATTTCTCGAATGTGATGGAATGGGATTAGGCATACTCAGGAACTCCACATACTCAAAGTACGTTCAAAGTAGCAGCATATCATACCATGAAGGTGATACACTTCTATTGTATACTGATGGTATCACAGAAGCTAAAAGTGTTGGTGGTGATCAATTTGGAAGTGACAGATTAAAGCAATCATTCGCTGCTCATGCCGCAAAATCACCGCAGCGTATAAAGGAAGGAATCAAACAAGATCTCTCTGATTTTATTGGAGGAATTATTATCGATGACGACTACACTTTAGTTGTAGTTCAGTTTAAAGACAGTGCAAATGACTAAAATAACTACCGAGAATATAGATCAAATTCATTGTATCTCCGTACAAGGAGAGATAGACGCAGGATCCAGCATCTATCTAGACAATTCATTGAAAGAGGCAATGGATGCAGGAGAAAAGAAAATTATCGTCGATTTGGCAGGTTTAGATTATATCTCTTCTGCCGGTCTTGGCGTATTTATATCTCACCTAGATGAATTTGAAATAAAAGGAATTCAATTGGTTCTGTTCGGAGTTAATGAGACCGTAAATCAAGTATTTGAAATTCTGGGATTGGAAAAATTGTTAACGATAGTAGAGAGTAAAGAAGAAGCAATCGACTCATTCAATGAGTAGCATATTAACCATAGGGTGTCGCAAAGAAGAGTTGGTGAGAGTTAGACAGTTCACCTCCGATATGCTTGAAGAGCGAAAAGTTCCCGATCTTCAGGCACACAAACTCGT
>JABSPG010000701.1 GCA_013214445.1 Ekhidna sp.
GCGCTTTGCAATTACTTGGGATCGGAAGTTGCTTAAAGAAAGTTTAGGAGATTTACGTTCAGGGAATAACCTTATACGCTTCTGGTATCTACTCCTACTCGTCAATCCTCCTACCTTACTCTCTCTCACCATCAATCCTATTTTCCGAATCTTGCTGCTTCTGCTGCTGCACCAGTTGTTTACGTAACTTCTCTTTGTTTTGCTTTCAACTTTTGTTGGTTTTTAATTTTGTTGGAATTATATTTTTGGAATCTTTTCTTTTTGTTGCAACACCTTTTTATTGCAGTACACTTTTCGCTTACACTTTGTGCGCTTATACTTTTTTTTGGTTGGTGCCATTGTTTTTGCAGTTTCGTAATTTGCTTTTATTATTATTAATAATCACTTTATTTTATTAATTGGAATTGTTCAATCAACAAATGAGCAATCTTTTCTATAACGAAAGATCTGCGTACAGTGGAGCGGGAAGCATCGACACAGATTATTCGGACATTGACCCCATCGATACTCCACAACCTCACTACAACCTTCGAAATCGTACGGAATTAATTAACCCTCAGTTTGATAATAATAGCTTTACAACACAGGGTTCGCAATCCTCTACGGAAACCGGGACAGCAAGCCAAAATTCTATCGGCTCTGCCTACCGGAACTTCCAGGATTCGCACAGTCCAGATCACCCCTCTGACGACGAATTAATTTTCAACTCGCATCAAGAGAGCGAGAATGCTTTTAACAATTATGGAGTGCATCAACACGAGAATAACAGGAGGCAACCTAATTTCCCTGACCCTCCAATAAAATTAAATTTTACAGGTGCCCCCGGGCCCTTGGGAGTCGATCTGGTAGAGGACACAGAGATCGTTCCTTTGGACTGCAGTGATCCAAATAGTACCTACACCGAGGACACTAGCGAGAGACTTTTTAACATTATGAATGAGAATACAGTTAAAAACTCTCAGCAAAATATAGTACCAGAATTATTTCAACAAGTCCCCTCTACAGTGTCTCCTCTGCATCAACACAACAGAACTAACTCTACTAATAGAACAGAAATTTCTAACCGTGCATCAACGAATCAGAATCCTAGACAACCACATTTGCATCAACGGAATAGAGTTAGCTTTGCTAATAAAAGAACAGAAATTTCCAACCCTGCATCAACTAGTCAACTCCCAGTTAATTCGCACAAAAAGAGAGTAGACTCCTCTCAACCTGTTTCGACCCGTACGAACTCGGGAAAAACCCTTACATTAACTGTGAAACGATTCAAAGATCGTCAACAACGTCTAGAAGATCGATACGTTCAGCTTGAAAGGAACTACGCAAACCTAGCCAAAAGATTCAAGTCCGACCATCCAGTTGACACCGACATTTACTCAGCCCAACCTTGCAGGAGAAATGCAGCAAGGTCGAGACTCAACCTGCACGAGCTAGTGAAAGTCAAAACGGCCGAACAAATTACTAGAAGGCCTCTTCACCTTATAAAGAGGGCCGCCGAGGTCGAAGCACTGCGTAGGAGAGAGAGAAATGGACCAATATGGATCAAGCAAGGAATTTACGAACCAATGTTCAAATGGGAAGTGAAAGGAGGCGCCGATCGTAAAATTATAGACGAACTCCCTGTGAACCAGTATTGGAAGAGTTTAGTCTGTTCTACAATGAGGAAGATTAATCCCACAAGTGAAGCATCCAAATTTAACACTGATAAAGCTTGGCCGTTGGAGGATAAAGCTCTGAAAGCTTGCAGGAACAAGACCATTAAATTAATCCGTTCTCCAGCCCCTTTACAGCATACAAATACGGTGGCAAAATTCTTACTTACAGTAAAGACCCATAACTCACATTTGGACGAAGCTTTTCTGACGATATTGGAACAAATTAAAATTTTAGTAGATAAAAAAGCTTCGTGGGCAGATAACAGGCAGAAGGAAATTTTCGACGATCTCATGGAGCAGCTTCCAATACTGGCAGACGCAAAAACTCAGTTGGACGGAGTTTGGCAAAGAACGGCACGACTTGCTGAATCAAAGAAATCGGGCGAGACAGCAAACGGCGACATTTTATTGATTAACAGAATGTTAACCAATTTTGTGCTACCTCAATTTGAGAACGAGAAAGAGTTTCAAGTAGTCCCGGAAGAGCTGCCGTTCCACGCACCGAAGAGATCCACCTACAAATCTGGAGAGCCTACCAATTTCCATCCCACGAGGAAGACGACTAATAAAACAGTGCATCTTTTGCCGCCAAAGAAACCCGTGCACAGTGCATCTCGCAAAGATTGACATGAAGTCGGGGGAGGTTCTCTCACATCGAATGATGCGACGAAAAATACACCTCCCACATCATGCGATGCTCATTTTTCTACATGCTATGGAATT
>JABSPG010000702.1 GCA_013214445.1 Ekhidna sp.
TGGATGGCAAGAGTCCGATCAAACCTGGTTGCTCATAGGTATAAGCTCCAGTTTCCTCATCAAATGTGATGTTTATGGCAATGGGCGTGGCTCGGTTATATAAGTTGTAAACACTGAAGTGCCAATCTCCTCTCCAGCGTTTTCCTGGCTTCACTTTCCCTCTGAGAATGACACTCACGTCTAGTCGGTGAGTATCCGCAAGTTTGACGGAATTTCGCTCAGGGTAAAGAGGAATCAAGTCTACCCCAGTAACGGATGCATTAGGCACACCATAATATCCAATAATAGGTGTAAATCTTGCCCCCGAAATAAACTCCCAAACTGCAGAAAAACTCCAGCGCTTATTTAGTTCGTAGTTAGTGACCAAAGATGCATTATGTCTTCTATCATAGCGAGCGGCAAACGTCCTACCTTCATTCAACTCATCGAAATCACGCTGAGCCCAAGAAAGGGTGTAAGACAGCCAGCCTTTCATTCGTCCAAGGTATTTCTTTAGCAACCATTCAAATCCATAAGATTCACCATTTCCCTGTAGCAGACCCTCGGTGAAGGCTGGATTCAGTATAAGATTGGTACCTTCCCGAAACTCCACTAGGTTCTGCATGGATTTGTAGTACCCTTCCATACTAAAAACGATATCGTTTTTCATTAGTCTGGTAAATCCCAATGTCCACTGGTTAGCAGTTTGTGGCTTTACTTGATCATCAACTGGGTACCATATATCGGTAGGCAAAGCAAATGAAGAACTGGAGACTCTATGCAGGTATTGACTCATTCGGGTGTAGCTAGCCTTAACGGCAAAGTTTTGATTAATATCATAGCGTAGAGATAACCTGGGTTCTGGTTCCCAATAAATTGCATTTGGCAGACTGGCCATAGACACTCTTAAACCTGTCAATAGCGAAAGTCTCCCACGGGTAACTGACCAATCAGTGAACAAAGCATTTTCCAAGACGCTGATACTTTCCCCTTCACTGCTGGGAATGACCTCAGCCAGTTCACCTTCAGCATTTATGAGGTTGGTATTGACATTTCTGAGAATTGAAGAAAAACCAAAACTCAGATTTCCTATGCTTTCAACATCCTTAGAAAACCGCTGATTTAATCCTAAATCCCAGATTCCAGACTCAACATTCAGCACATTATCCTGAAAGAAATTATTGATTTTGTAATCAAATAACGTGTAGTTCAGGTTGGTCCGTGATTCCCAGTCCTTAAAATTGGTCTCCAAAGTAAGAGACTGGATCAGGTTACCTATAACAAAGGATGATCCAGCGGGATCATTATTTTCGCCACCCTCACCCTGAAAATCAAGCACATCATCTCCAACATATGCCCCATAGGTCAATTTCGCATTCTCACTAATCAAGTAATCCACATTGAGATTAACATCATAAAAGTAATAGGGTAGCTCCTCTCCGAATAGAGCCAATACCCTGTCTGCATACGTTCTCCTACCAGCAATTTGCACCGCAAGTTTGTCTTTGACGATTGGAATCTCAGATGAAAAACGGGATGAAATCAGGCCAATCCCTCCTTCCAATTCAAAACTGTTTCTATTGATTTCATTGGATCTAACATCTATAATTGAAGACAGTCTACCTCCGTACTCAGCAGGAAATCCACCTGTCATGGTACTTACCTCACCTACTGCCGAAGGGTTGAAAACAGATAAGAATCCAAAAAGATGACCAGTATTATAAACCGTTGCTCCATTATAGGTAACCAAGTTTTGGTCTGCTGCACCTCCACGGATAAAGAAATCATTGGATCCTTCAAAGCCTTTTGAAGCTCCCGGAAGCAGCGTTACAACTTTGATAAAATCTGGTTCGCCTGCGATCGTGGGTAATTCCATAATTATGTCTTTACCAATAGCACGTTTCCCAGCCTGTACTCCTCTAAACTCCGCAATAGCTCTTGACCTTTCTGTCTCAACGGTAACCTGATCTAATAGCTTTACTTCCGATTCCAGCCTAAGCTCAATAGGTTTGTCGAGATCCTCAACGACAATTGATTTCTTCTGATATCCTACAAAACTAAATTCGATAGTGTCTCCGGGAATGGCGCTAATTCGAAAAAAGCCCAGTGTATCCGTGGATGAAACTTGTCCACTACGATGATTTATGGAATTGACAAACGGGAGGAATTCTCTGGAACTTGCATCTACGACCTTTCCAGAAAAAAAGTCTTGAGCATAAAGATCCGTGCTACCTAACAGAAGTATTACAATCCAAAAATAATGTCTAATGAACATCAATTACATACACTCTCATGTTCGTTTCTAAATCGGAATTAGGGTAATATTATTTAATAAAAATAAGCATGAACGATTAAGCGATACAATTTTTTAATTGTTTCAATTTATTCAATGCTTCAT
>JABSPG010000703.1 GCA_013214445.1 Ekhidna sp.
TCAACCAGTTTTAGGTTAAGTTCTTCTAACTGTTCATTGGAAATCGTGGAAGGTGAATCTATCATCACATCTCTGCCGGCATTGTTTTTTGGAAATGCGATAAAGTCTCGGATGCTTTGCTCGCCTGCCATGATAGCGCAAAGGCGATCAAATCCAAATGCCACTCCTCCATGAGGTGGTGCCCCATATTCAAAGGCCCCCATTAAGAAGCCGAATTGAGCTTCAGCTTCTTCCTTAGTAAACCCAAGTACTTCAAACATACGTGCCTGCATCGCTCTATCATGGATACGAACGGATCCACCACCTGCTTCTACTCCATTTATGACCATGTCGTACGCGTTCGCTCTCACTGCCCCTGGGGCAGAATCCAATTTTTCTACATCTTCAGGTTTTGGAGCAGTAAAGGGATGATGCATGGCGTGGTACCTACTTGTTTCTTCATCCCATTCCAAAAGAGGAAAATCTAAAACCCACGCAGCTGCTACTTTTTGTTTGTCTCTTAGACCAAGCCTTTCACCCATTTCTAAGCGAAGTTCATTGAGTGCTTTTCTGGTTTGATCAGTTTCGCCAGCCAAGATCAATATCAAATCACCGGGCTTTGAATGTATCTTTTCTGCCCAGTTTTGCAGAGCTTCTTGGTCAAAGAATTTGTCTACTGAGGACTTGAATGAGCCGTCTTCATTACACTTGACATAGACAAGCCCTTTGGCTCCAATCTGGGGCTTTTTCACAAAGTCGGTCAAACCATCCAATTGCTTTCTCGTGTATGATGCGCATCCTTCTGCATTTATCCCTGCCACTAGCTCCGCGTTATCAAAGACAACAAAGCCTTTGTTTTGCGCCAATTCGCTAAGATCGCAAAACTCCATACCGAATCTTAGGTCAGGTTTATCAGATCCATATTTTGTCATGGCCTCATCATAGCTGATTCGTTGAAAGTCATCAAGCTCTATGCCTTTTAGTTCCTTGTAAAGAAATTTGGTCATCCCCTCAAAGGTCTGAAGCACATCTTCTTGCTCAACGAAAGCCATTTCACAATCAATTTGAGTGAATTCTGGCTGTCTGTCAGCTCGTAGATCCTCATCTCTGAAGCACTTGACTATCTGAAAGTAGCGATCCATACCAGCGACCATAAGTAGCTGCTTGAATGTCTGTGGAGACTGAGGTAATGCGTAAAATTCATTGGCATTCATCCGCGATGGGACCACAAAATCTCTGGCTCCTTCCGGAGTTGATTTAATTAAATACGGAGTTTCTACTTCTACAAAAGCTTGATTATCCAAATATTCACGAACCTTCTGCATCATCTTGTGACGAAGTTGGAGTTTTTCTTTCACAGGGTTTCTTCGAATATCGAGGTATCGATACTTCATCCGTAGATCTTCACCTCCATCTGTCTCATCTTCTATGGTAAAAGGAGGCACTTTAGATCCATTGAGAACCTCGAGTCTTGAGACTCTGATCTCAATGTCTCCTGTGGGCATTTTATCATTTTTTGAATAGCGTTCCACTACCTCGCCAGTGGCTTTAACAACAAACTCGCGCCCCACTTTTTTGGCTTGATCAATGATACTTTGCTCGGTCACTCCTTCCTCAAAAATCAACTGAGTTACCCCGTATCGATCTCTTAGGTCAATCCAAACCACCCCGCCTTTGTCTCGTTGCTTTTGAGTCCAGCCGGATAGGGTTACGGTTTGTCCTACATGTTCTGATCTTAGTTCTCCACAAGTGTGCGTTCGTAGCATATATCTGTCCTGAATAGGTCGTTTAAAATAAAGCCGCAAATTTAATTCGTCCTTCACAGGATTAATAGACTCTCGAGAAGTCAAATCACCTTTTTTCAGCATCAAAAGATTCATTTTTTGGATTTTCAAAAAAAGGCAAGGCAAATCAGGTAAAGTTCAGACCTTTGCTTCATGAAGAACGTGTATATCTTACTTTTTGTAGTTCCATTTTTCTCATTCAGCCAATCGAAAATGGTGAAGTTCGAAGTGAATGATGATATATCTTACTTAGTTCCTGAGTCTTTTAATCTGATGAGTCAATCAGACAGAATGCAAAAATTTGTTTCTTCACGAGTGCCCCTTGCCATGCATTCTTCTGTAGATAGATCCGTTGATTTTGGCGTCAATTGGAATCCAATAGAGTGGAAAGAAGGTGCTCAAGAAACACTCTATGGGTTCTACAAAGCCAGTATACAATCGATGTTTGATGAAGTTGAATTTATTCAAGATGAGGTGAAAAAGATTAATGGGCGCGAGTTTATTGTTTTTGAATTTATCGGTTCCTTGGAGAGTGAAAATGCCTTTTCCAGTAAATCTTCCCGATCATATACATACATACAATACACATCGTACAACGATCAAGTATTACTTTT
>JABSPG010000704.1 GCA_013214445.1 Ekhidna sp.
GCCTGATTCTCTTCTTTGGCAGTTTTCAAGCGCGTAGCATCTTCCGACAATTGATTGAGAAGATTTCCAATCTCCTCGAGGGAGATTTTTGATTGCTCTGATAGTTTTCGCAGTTCATTAGCAATTACTTGAAACCCTTGACCATCGGCTCCAATTTTTGCTGCTTGAATACTGGTGTTGACTGCAAGAAGATTTGTTTGTGATGAGAGCTCAGTAATAAAACTGAAAATTGAAACTATTTTATTAGATCGATCTTTTATCTGATCTATGGTTTCATCTGAACTACTCTCCGTTAACATTCGTAATCAATTGAATTTAGATACAAATCTATCGTTATAACATTATGTATGCCGACAGTGTTTACCGATCCCGAAAACTTCAAAAACAATTCAAACATGCTTGTTTCAAAACATTGATTTTACATTAGTTATTTGCTAAATAAGCATTCCTTGAAGAGGTAATTATAGATTTCTTAATATCGCCCTTAAATAGTATGCTAGCGATACCTGCTTCTGCTTGTAGCGGATTTCTCCCAATCAGTTCGCCTGGACCTTCCAATTGGAAAGCTATCTCATCAGTAGCTGTCGGAACGACCGAACCATTTTCATCAATGATCTCTGCATAGACAAAAAAGAGATCGTTTTGCTCTTCAGCAAAAGCCCCCAAGGTATCAATCCGAATTCTAACTCCAACAGGATGCCTAGGCGAGACTACCATGTCATGGGCAACCTCTTTTCCTCCTATTAATCCTATAGCTTTCAATTCTCCATATTCATACGCTGGGATTTTAAAATCGAAAGGCGGAAAATCAAGATGATCCGAGAACTTGTTGACATTAGGTTCATTAGTAGCGATCAGCTTATGGTTGAGAAAAAGTGATACTTTTTCACAGTTACTAAAAATGCGAATATCTTTCGGAGAGTCTTCAGTCCAGTACGAGGCTATTTTAACCATAGGACCATCATCTACTAATGGGTGATCTACATCTTCACTTGGTGGACGTTGACTCCTATAAAAATGATAAGCAAACTTTGGAATTCGGAATATATCCGCAACCCCAGATGCCTCTAGATCATCTGCATAGCCTCGATTGTAGTCAAACATAAGCCAGTTTGCATGACCTATTGTCCCCTGCCCTGCCCCTTTCCGATTAGAATTAGCAGCCTCTTGAAAGTTCATGGCTTGCTGTAGCAACCTTCGTTCCCCGTGCGCTCTCAACTGACGACTATTTCCCTCTTCATCTGAAAGATCCGCAAAGGCTGTTTGATTAAATCCTGCATTGTGCGCATAGTATTCCCAATCACCATATTCAGCGATAAATACGTTCCTATTTCCTTCCTTGTGCTTGTTCCAATAATGAGGTGGTTTTCCGTGCTGACGGGCTGGAATATATAGGTCATAGGAATCATAATCGACCCAGCCTGCTGAATAAGTATCTTCAAATGGTAATTCTTCCCGCAGGATTGAATTGGCTTTTTCCATGTAGTCTTCCGTCATGCCAGACTCATTTAGGGAGACTTCCCAAAAGGCCATCGAAGGATGATTTCTATCACGTCTAACCATGTTGCGGATATCCCGTAAGGAATTGTCCACAAACGTTCCCTCTTGGTAGTGTTGCCAGCCTGGAATAGCATTCATCAGTAAAAGACCTAGCTCATCACATGCATCCAAAAATGCCTCATCATGCGGGTAATGACTAAGCCGCACAAAATCAAATCCTGCATTTTTTATCTTCAATGCATCTCTGAAATTAGCATTATTCGAAATAGCATAGCCAACATAGGGGTATTCTTGATGTCGATTCGTTCCTCTCAAAAATTGCTTTTCTCCATTTAGAAAAAAACCTTCTTCGGTCAGTCTAATGCTTCTAATTCCCACCTTGTCACTGAATGCATCTACTAGTTTTCCATCACTAAAGACTTCTACGCGAAGATCATATCGGTTTGGTGACGTGGTAGACCACAGCTCAGGTGATAGAATCTCCAACGGGATTTCAAAAGTCCTCCTACTTCCTGGGTTCAGCTCCTGCCTGCTCGAGAAAGTATCCATCGAAGACCCTCTAATCAAAAAGGCTTTCACTTCAACGTTTGACAAACTCTTTAATCCATTATGAATGTCGACTTTAAGTGCTCCTTTTGCTTTTTCTTTGGATACTTTATCAAAATGAATGATCCAACCAGCAGAAGGATCATTTTCAATGAATGGGTCTGTAACGAAAACGTCTCCTTTTTTAATTATCCATACATCACGGTATATACCTCCATAAAAATTGAAGAAAAGTGCCTCAAGAGGTTTTCCTGGAGGAATTGCTGGATTATCCGTATTTAGAACCTCTACTCTGATTTCATTTTGCCCACTAACTAAATGATCTGTCA
>JABSPG010000705.1 GCA_013214445.1 Ekhidna sp.
TATCTGTACTCACAGTCTCATTGGAAGCCACCGTTGTATAATTGGTACCATCCTCAGACACCAAAACATTAAAAACAGCATTGCTGGCGTCTACTTCAGCTCTTGCGGAGAACGTGATCTGAGAGAGCCCGCTAATGACACTGGCTGTTAATTGCCCGTTTGGATTAGCCAATAACATTGATATGCCAGTTCCTCCCTTCGTTAGTGACGCATTATTTGTAGGAGTGATCTGACTCCCTGTCCAAAGAATACCTCCGCCTAACAACTCAAAATAAGATCCAAAATTCACATTTTGGTTTCCAGCATCTACTCCATCAAAAGTCTCTGTATTGGCTAATGAAGGTTCATTGATAAGCCAACCTGAGTTGTTTCCATTGTCAATAGAGTTATTGGCATTGAATGTAGCTCCTCCTGTGCCTACAATGTCCTGCAATTCCAACCAATTCCCATTAACCGTTCCTACCGCTTGACTAATAGTCGCTTGCGTACCAGGTATCGACGTAGTTAAGGTGATCGACTGAGTTATTGTTCCTGTAGCAACTAGCTGATTGATGGTCTGTGTAGTTGGGGGAGCTTGAAATTCGATCTGACTTCCCGGCTCAAACGTCAAGTTATTGAATGAATTAGAACCAAAAAACTGGGTGGTATTACCGGCCTCTCTAATGATCACGTCATTATACGCCTGATTTCCTCCTCTAAAGCGAAAAGTAGAGAAACCAGATTGAGTGTCAATAATAATAGTGGAATTGGTGGAAACTACCGTCCCACTAAAAAAATCATAAAATCCTGCGGTAATCGTAGAGTTACTAAAGTCCAGTTGCCCTCCATTGATAATGGTTCTTCTACCCGTGGTAACGTTGTTTCCTGCCGTAACTAAATTCCCAGCATTCACACTTATTTGATAGGCAGAAAGATCATCTACTAGCGTCCACTCACCAGTTCCATTGATATCAATTTGACTATTCAAGGCTTGTCCCATTTCCACTCCAGCAGTGGTAATGGTGTTGCCAACACTATTTGATTCAAATTCTATTCGTCCATCATACGAGGTATTTAACGTTACACCACTTGCCATGGTAAGTGACCCATGAATGTTGATAATGGCTCCAGCAGACCCACTTATGGAAGGGCTATTTAAGACACCTGTCCAGTTCATGTCGTTCATATTCGCTTCTACATCGATGGTCACCGATTGTCCGTTGGTAGTAAACGAATTGGCGTCAAAAATCACATTGTCACTCGAAGTTGGCACACTTGTATGATTAGGGCTGCCACCTGAGCTAGTGGACCAGTGGTTGGTGAAATCACTCCAATTTCCACCATCACCTACCCAGTAGTAGTATGCCGGAAGTGGGCCCGAAGCAACACTAGTTGCTCCAGTGATTTGACCGTCTTTTGTATCAGTGGAGCGATCCACTGTCTCATTTGCCGCAACTCCTTCATCGAATGGATAGTAGGCAACCAAGTTTGCCTCATCTCCCCTTAATGGCGCAAAACGGTCAGAAAAATCTGTTTTACGGATATTATAAATCCGCACTTCATCAATTTGACCATTGAAATCGCTCACGTAACTGGCTCCATTACTGGACTTTGCACCAATAACATTAAAGCCGGTAGGCGAAAACCTGGGAGTTCCGGTTTTTCCTGTGCCTCCCTGACTTACTCCATCGATGTATACTTGCAGTGAACCACTTTGATAATTTCCGGCTATGTGATGCCAATTTCCATCTGTGAAATATGCAGGATCTATGGCTACCACATGGTCCCGTTGCGATCCTGCTGTGACTCCCACTCTCAACTCTGTTCCATTACTTGCAAAGCCTAAGAAGAAATCATAACTGCCATTGGTTGCATTCTGTCGAATAATGGCACTTTCGGACGTTGAGGTGATGTCATCGGCTTTAATCCAGGCTTCTAGCGTAAATGCATTGCCAGTACTAAAATCGATTAACGGTATATCTACATAGTCATCACTCCCATCAAAACTCAACGCCTGACCGGCAAAAGGATTAGGTGAAGCAAATTCTACTGATGACTGACTGGTTGAATCTTCAAAGCCATTGACTGCCGTCACTCGGTAGTAGTAATCAATTCCTAATGGATCATAGGTTGCACTTATGGCATCTACTCCTGGGCTGCCAACAGCAGAAGTGATATCTAATACATTGGTAGTAAAGGCATAGTCATCTGCACGCTCTACCAAGAACCCTGTTTCATTGTTGGCATTGTCCAGCCACTCCAAAACTATGTTTCCACCCGATTCGTAAGCGATAAGATTAGTAGGAGCTAATGGAGGTGGGGCTAAAGGAACACTGGATGTAACTGAGGTAACGCTTCCATTCAAGGTCCCATCATTGGTATTTACCGATCGG
>JABSPG010000706.1 GCA_013214445.1 Ekhidna sp.
AAAGAAGCACTGCGGTGGTGAGTAGTGATTTCATCAGGTTAATTGATCTACTCAAATTTAGTGACTGCCAATGTTTGCCTCATCTTTGATGAACAATAGTTGCTCTGTCGGCTCTTTGTCGACGCAAAAAACTACTGCAGGCGCTTGCGGAAATTCATTTTGCCCTATATCATAGATTTTCTACTGATTAGAATGGTTAGTTTTAGCTTTCAACTAAAGGCATTGGCTAGTGAGTGAGAAGCAATCGATTTGTGAAGAGCAGGTATTTCATCAGGTATTTTCTGAAAATGAAATTGCTCTGAGAAATTTCCTTTTCTATAAACTGGGGGACTTAGAGAAAGCGAGAGATTTTGCGCAGGAGTCCTTTATCAGATTGTGGAACAACTGTAGCAAAGTGGTTTTTGAGAAAGTTAAAGGATTCTTATTCACTACAGCAAACAGACTTTTCTTGGATCATTATGATCATCAGAAAGTGGTATTGAAATTCGAGTATCGATCCGATAGCACACAGGCTAGAATGGAACAGAACCCAGAATTTCTATATCAAGAAGGGGAGTTTAAAGAGCGATTGGAGCGCGCAGTTTCCGATTTGCCTGAGAAGCAGCGTATGGTTTTCCTAATGAGTAGGATAGACAAGTTGAAGAATCGAGAGATCGCAGATGCGATGGATATTTCAATAAAAACAGTAGAAAAGCATATCAGTACGGCGATCAAATCCCTTCGAGAGACTCTTGATGAACTCGATAATTTGAAAGTCTAACTTAGGGTTTTTAACCCTCTTACCTTTCTAAATTTAGGAGGATAAACAATGGATGAAGATTTACAAAAATGGCTCAATGCAGAAATTTCTGATGACGAACTAAAGGATCGAATCGGAGATGTTGAGGCTCGCAAGTACATGCAGATCTTTGGCGAAGTAGATTCTTGGGTGCCCGACAACTCTACGAGTATTTTAGATCCGCTTGAGATCACGGGAAAGCCCAAGGCCAAGAGTCGTCAGATCAGACCTATGGTCAATTATGCAATTGCTGCTGTATTGGCACTTACCATCGTTTCTTATATCTGGTTGATTTTGGGAGACTCCCAGATGAGCTTCTCTACTGGGGTTGGCGAAATCCGTGTGGTAGAGTTACCAGATGGAGCATCCTCAGTCACGCTTTCACCTAATTCTGAAATTTCTTGGGATGAAGATGAGTGGGATGCTGTCATGGAATCCGACGCAACAGAACCAGCTCCAAGATTGGTTGAACTTAAAGGCAAAGCACTTTTTCAGGTTGAAAAGGGTGGACCATTTACCGTAGAATCTGAAATAGGTATAGTAGAGGTATTGGGAACAACGTTTGAAGTGGATGATTTTGAAGGGGGAATGCATGTGCTTTGTTTTGAAGGTGTAGTGGCTGCCAAGCCAAAAAAATCAAAGAAGAAAGTAACGATCAGAGGGGGTGAAGGCTACCGCTATTTCAAGAACAAGTGGGAACGAAAGATGCAACTCAAAAAAACACTCCCGGATTGGCTTCAGAACCAATCAAAATTTGAAAATGCGCCCCTAGTTCAGGTCATTAGTACGATTGAAAAGCTGTATGGTGTAAACATAGATTCATCTAATGTTAGTGTGGACAAGAGATTTACCGGCACCATTCCAAATGACGATTTGGATGTGTCTTTGGAAATTGTCTTCGCACCTTACAAAATTCGTTTTGATAAAGAGGGAAAGGAAGTAGTCCTAAGTCAGGATTAACTTACCTATAGTTATGCGATCCTTCCTTTTTACGTTAGCCATCTGTTTGGTTGTTCTTGCAAAGGCACAGTCTGTATCAACTTTCTTTGACGCTTTGAGCCATTTTGAAGAAAAAGCGGAAATCACCTTTTCGTATGATGCAGAGCTAAGGGACTTGATTCAGACGGATCAGAAATTCTCTGTGGTCGATTTAGCGTCATTCGTAGATGAGGTAAATAGCAAATTACCCATTGAGATTAATCAAGTAGCTGAGGGTTATTTGTCCATTGTAGTTGTTCCAAGTGATTTTGAAATGATCGTCAAGGACTCGCTGGACTATTCAATGATTGGTGTCGACTTTGGTGTACAAGTAATAGTAAATGATGCTCCCATTACCACCAAATTCAAAGAAGGCAGCTGGTATTTCAACTATAAGCCAGCACTTGATGATCAAGTCTCCGTGTTTAGTCAGGGTTACAAGAAGGCTAAAATCGAGGTAAGTGATCTCTTTGAAAGCAAGGCGTTTGAAATTTATCTCAGTCTACCTACAAGACGTCTCAATACGGTTGTGGTCGAGGACTATTTGACCAGTGGGATAGATTTATTGCCTTCAAGGCAGAGTGTAAAAATTGATGTACAGGA
>JABSPG010000707.1 GCA_013214445.1 Ekhidna sp.
CTGCGCGATTTGCTCCCATAGGTAAGGCATGAGTGATAAGGTCAAATAACCATGCGCTATGGTAGTTCCAAAAGGTCCTTCTTTTGCCCTTTCCTCATCGATATGAATCCATTGGTGATCCAGCGTGGCATCTGCAAACTTATTGATCTGCTCTTGTGTGATTTTATGCCACTCAGATTCGCCCATAACCTTTCCAAGGTGCGCTTCAAATTCTGCGTGGTTGTTGATAATTAGCTTTGCCATATTTCTATTCTTAGGAGCGGTGAAGTTAGCTTAACCCAGATAAATGGGACATATTTTCAATCAGAAAACCTAAATACTAGAAAATCATTGATTAGAAATCTGCTGAGGATCGAATTAATCGTAGAATCACGCTAGTTGAAACCAATTATACTCATTTTCAAAAGCCGCCTTGATTTCCTCATTCCCTAAGTTACCGATGCTTCCAACATGAGTATGATCTACCTTCCTTTCAGGCTTATATTGTCCCGATTGGATGAGTTGAGCCACTTGCTTGTAAGCATCTCTAAATGGGACTCCCTTGATCACCAGACGGTTTACCTCTTCCACGGTAAATAGTAAGTCATATTTTGATTGATTAATGACCGTCTTACTTACTTCCAATTTTTCCACCATCGCAATGGTCACATCTAAGCAATCTTTCAACTCATGAAATGCCGGCATAAAACTTTCTTTTAGGACCTGTAGATCACGATGATAGCCTGAAGGTAGATTTGTCAGAATCATATTGAGTTCTTGGGGAAGCATCTGAAGCTTATTGCACTTGCCCCTGACCAATTCAAAACCGTCCGGGTTGTGCTTATGGGGCATGATGCTAGAACCAGTGGTGTATTGGGTATCCAATTCCAAAAAGCCAAAGTCCTGCCCTGAGTATAGACACACATCCATGCAAAACTTTGAAAGCGTACTTGCCAGACTACTGATGGCGAAAGAGGCCACTCGCTCGGTTTTACCTCTAGTCATCTGTGCATAAACCACATTGTGATTGAGCGTTTCAAAGCCTAATTGTTCGGTTGAAAAACTTCGATCTAAAGGAAATGAAGATCCATAACCCGCTCCGGATCCTAATGGATTCTTATCTGCAACTTGGTAGGCAGACTTAATTAGTATCAAATCATCAACTAAGCTTTCGGCGTAGGCGCCAAACCACAAACCGAACGAAGAAGGCATGGCTACTTGCATGTGCGTATAGCCCGGCATCAATGCATCTTTATTGGACTCGCTCTTTTGCTGAAATAAATCAAATAGTGTCTTCACTTTGAAAACAACTTCTTCCAAATTGTGCTTTGTAAACAACTTTAAAGCTGTGAGCACCTGATCGTTCCTGGATCGTCCAGCATGCACTTTCTTTCCTACCTCTCCCAGTTTCTCTGTGAGCAATAACTCTATCTGTGAATGACAGTCCTCTACTCCCTCTTCAATTACAAATTTCCCGGCTGAAGCAACTTCTTTGACCTCTTCTAGAGCTAGCAGTAAATCCTGCGACTCTTTATCATTCAGCAAACCGATCTTGTTCAGCATCTTCACATGTCCGATAGTACCTAATACATCGAAATACGCCAACTCAATGTCAAGTTCCTTATCCTTACCAATAGTAAACCGCTCAAAGAGCTTGTCGATTGGTTCATTTTTATCCCAAAGTTTCATAGCTGATGATTGATTTAGTGATTTTGTTTTGTGAACAGGTTGTTGAGTAGGTTGATATATCCCTCTATCCCCTCGTTTATTTCTCTCAAATAAATGAATTCATCCGCCGTGTGGGAACGTTCGGATTTGCCAGGCCCCATCTTGAAAGTAGGAAAATCCATTACGGCCTGATCTGAACAAGTAGGTGAGCCAAACTTATCAATACCGAGCTCGTCTGCTACTTTTGAAATCGCCATGTGGTCTGGCAAATGTGACGAATTCAACCGAAAAGATCTCGCTTTGATCTCACTCTTCAATTGCTTTTCGAGTAATTCATAAACGTCCATATTAGAATAAGCATCCGTCGTTCGGATATCCACCACGAAATGGCACTCATCTGGAATGACATTGTGCTGGTAGCCTGCTTCTATCATGGTGGTGGTCATTTTAACAGGCCCCAGGTATTTAGATTCTTCTTCAAATCTATAATTGTTTATAAACTGGATATCTTCTAAAGCAGTATAGATCGCATTATTCCCAATGTCACGTGCTGCATGACCAGATTTTCCCTTAGCGTAGCAATCCAAGACTAATAACCCCTTCTCGGCTACTGCCATTTTCATTTCAGTGGGCTCGCCAACGACCCCAAAATCAATCGGTTTAATAAACTCAAGAATAAATTCCACTCCGTTTAATCCTGAAATCTCTT
>JABSPG010000708.1 GCA_013214445.1 Ekhidna sp.
TGAGGTAGATGATGATGGGAATATTGTTACCAATAATGGAGAGCCCGTAATTGCGCAAGGAAAAGACCCCAATCGTCCTCTGCTATCAGGAACCTTTGGTTCTTTTGGTGATGCGCCAAGAGGATTCAGCGAAGAGATTCAAGAACTCACCTATTCAATAGGTGCAGAATATTGGTATCGTGACATTTTTGCTGCAAGAGCTGGATATTTTTCTGAACATGAAAACAAAGGGGATAGAAAATATTTTACCGTGGGAGCAGGCTTTAGATATCAGATTTTCGGATTTGATTTCTCTTATTTGATACCGCAAGGTCAAAATCATCCACTGGCAGATACTTTGAGAATTTCGCTCTTGTTCAACTTAGACAAAGACGACCAGGATAACGGATAAATTTCTTTCCTGAGGAACTAAATAGAGAAGAGTCAGCGCCTTGGAGTTGACTCTTCTTTCTATTTTTGGGCAATAAATTTTTAATAATGAACCAACTCTCTAATCGAATTCAAAGTATCCCTGAATCTGCGACTCTCGCAATGGCAGCAAAAGCTCGTGAGATGAAGGAAAAAGGAATTGAAGTCATCAGTTTAAGCTTGGGAGAGCCAGACTTTAAGACGCCTAAGCATATTCAAGAAGCTGCAAAGCAGGCCATTGATTCAGAGGAGTTCTTTGCTTACCCACCAGTAAACGGCTACTTGGATCTACGGAAAGCGATTTCGGAGAAATTTGAAAAAGATAATGGTCTTAAGTACGATCCTAATCAGATCGTTGTGTCAAATGGTGCGAAGCAATCCATTGCGAATGTGTTTATGGCACTCCTGAATCCAGGCGATGAGGTTATCGTTCTTACACCATATTGGGTCAGTTATTCTGCAATGATCTTATTAGCTGAGGGGACTCCTGTTTTTGTTAAGGGCACCATAGAAAATGATTTCAAAGCTACACCCGATCAAATCCGGGAGGCTTTAACCGATCGTACTAAGGCGATTATTTTTTCTTCCCCTTGCAATCCTACAGGTTCGGTTTTTAGCAAGTCGGAGCTGGAGGCAATAGCTGAAGTTGTCAGGCCTAGAGAAGATATTACGATCATTTCGGATGAAATTTATGAGCTAATAAATTTTGGAGAAAAGCATGAAAGTATTGGCACGTTAGATGACATGCTAGAAAGAACAGTAACAGTCAATGGCTTCTCAAAAGGCTATGCAATGACTGGCTGGAGAGTAGGGTATATAGGGGCACCACTTTGGATTGCGAAGGCTGCCAATAAGATGCAAGGTCAATACACTTCTGGAAATTCATCTATTGCTCAACGTGCAGCTTTGTCAGCTCTTCAGGGCTCAGTAGAACCTTCAAAGGAAATGGCAAAAGCTTATGAGGATAGAAGAGCATTGGTCTATGATCTTTTGAAAAGCATCCCAGGTTTCGAGGTAAATATGCCCCAAGGAGCCTTTTATTTCTTTCCAAATGTGAAGCACTACATAGGAAAATCATACGGTACTGTTAAGATCAACAGTGTAAATGATCTGTGTTTATTTCTTCTTGAGGATGCTCAGGTTTCTTTGGTTACAGGAGAAGCCTTTGGAGATCCAGAGTGTCTTCGACTTTCATATGCAGCTTCTGAGGAATCATTAAAGAAAGCTATTGCTAGCATGAAGGAATCTTTAGCTAAGTTGTCTTAAGGAATGAGCTCCATCGAAGAAATATTTGAGGCCTTTAAAACTAAGACGGTACTGGTAGTAGGAGATGTGGTGATCGACTACTACATGCGAGGTGAAGTCAGTAAGATTTCTAAAGAAGCTCCTGTGCCTGTTTTATCATTGCAGAAGCGGGAACAGCGACTGGGGGGAGCTGCAAATGTGGCCGTGAATATCAGATCTTTAGGCGCTACGCCTATTCTTTGCTCAATTGTTGGTGATGATAAAGATGGAGAAGCTTTTGAGCAACTTCTTGCTAGCGAACAAATGCCAAATAAGGGAATTATTAGGAGTCGAAATAGAGTCACAACTACTAAGCTTCGAATCACTTCTGGTTCACAGCATCTTATCAGGGTGGATAATGAGGATGATCATCCATTAGTGGAGCTGGATCAAAAATCTTTATTGAATCACATAAAGAATCTGTTGGATGAATGTGATCTTGTGATCTTTGAAGACTATGACAAGGGAACGATCAATCCTAAGGTAATTGCGGAAACCATTAAGTTGGCTAAAGCAAAGAATATTCCGGTTGCGGTTGATCCCAAACGAAAGAATTTCACGGAATATCAGGGTGTTTCCATTTTTAAGGTAAATGTGGGGGACTTAAAGGAAGGATTGAACATTGAGTTCGACCCTCTTGAGGATGGTGAGTTTCAAAGAGCT
>JABSPG010000071.1:0-6119 GCA_013214445.1 Ekhidna sp.
AGGACACCATCCCCATCATTATCGCTACTGCCGCCTCCACCACTATTTGTGAAATCACATTTCCATGCTGTCAGATCGTTGATTTTATGATTGTAAGTTTTTACTATTTGATAGGAACCATCTTCTTTACTGATTTCAATTAATCTGGAACTTGCGTCGTTTGTGCCTACAAAAATTCGGTCTTGCCTGTCTATGGCCATAGAAGTAAGTTGGAAAGGGAAATTTTCAGCGCTGATTCTGGAGATGGTTGCAACTCCATTTACATCGTCAAGAGATATAAACTTGTACAGCCCCGAAAAACATGCTAGGTACAACGTGCCCTCTGAGTCGAAGGCCAAGTCACCACCTGCATTGCTATTGACGAAACCACTGATATCGTATCGTTGGATAACCGCATTTGTTTCAGCATCTACCGTGTACATGGAATTACTATTTCCCATGTAGAAGATTCCATTTTTGTACTCAAAGCGAGGATATTGGCCATTGTATGGATTCCTGGTAAATGCCACCTCGAAGCTCTCTGTATCAACATGATATTTATAGAGGGTCTTGTGTACATTGATATACACAATCCCATTTTCCTGGTCTAGTGCATTGGCTATAGATCCGCCCGGAAGATCCGGTAATGATGTTGTCAAATAATCATCAGAAGTGACATCAATTTCGTAAAACCCAGCCTGACCGTTAACAGCATATAGTCGATCAATACAAGACGAATTCGTAGCATCCATCATGGGTAGGGCTACTTGACTTTGTTGTTGGCCGACGACTAAATTCGATCTTATAGATGCATTTGTTCCACGCTCTTCATAGATCAGATCGGTAACGTAGGATGGTATAGTCACCATTACATCCCGCCCATTATTGACGAAACTTCCAAATAGATGTTCATTTCCCTGGGTATCCTTGAAATACATTGAAAAGGGATTTGTAGACCTATTTGTATTTAAGGTCAATTCCTTTTTAGTTGAAAAATCAAACTCATTGTCAAAAGCTAATTCTTGGTTTGGTTGATCTACTTCGATCTCATCTTCAAGAATTTTGTTGCAGGAGATCGCTATGAACATTAACAATGATAAGAGGTAGTGAATTCTTCTGTTGTTCATTTCCGTTTTTTTACAAGTTTCTCGCATAATTCAGCCCTAATTGATATTATTAGGTGACTGGTATAATTCTTCTGTTGAATGACACCATTAGTTTTAACTATTGGTTGATCTTTGTTTTCAGCATTGCAGGCGGCCATAACTGGCGTTAGTTTCTCTCAAATGCTGCAAGCCTGTGTTTGCTTTTCTGTTTGTTTATCTCAATTCGAATCTCTGTTCTTCTATTTTGCTGATGTTCGTCTTCATTGCAACCATAGGTGCAATCATTGAGCGTTTGTTCTTCTCCATAGCTCCCAATAAATATTCGTTCGGCTTCAATCCCATTTAGAATTAGGTAATCTCTAGCAGACTCTACCCTTCTCTTTGACAACAGCTGGTTGTATTGACTACTTCCGCGAACATCTGTATGAGCCTCCAGAATAATGTTCAACTCTGAGTCTTTGAGTAGATACTCTGAAATCCGATCAAGGCTATTGGATGCATCTGATCGAATGCTATACTTGTCAAAATCATACAATAGATTGGTGAGATAGGTTTCTTTAATGATCTCAAGTTGCTGTTCTTTGAGATAGGTCTTTAACTGATTCATCTGTCCTGCGTATGGCACAAATTCGTCCTCTTGCTTATAAAAAAGTTGAGTGGTTGATTCGTTGTTGATTACCACCAGGATCTCTGTTTCTCTCCCATTCTGTTCCATCCTAGTCAATGGCAATTTGTACGCTCTTTTTTCCAACCCATCGCGTAGTTCTTCTTCAATCTGGATGATGAGGTTGCTTTGATAGTAACCATCGGCAGAGCCTGTTACAAAGAAGGACGTTCCGGCTTCTACTCCAAAGGCATGAGATGTCTTAGAAACTGAAATACCATTGTCGCCAAGATGCGTCCGCATGGTCTTGAGTACATCGATTCGACCTTTTGAAGAAATCGGTTCCATTGTTATGGCATCAACGAGCGTCACATTTATTGCATAGTCATACACAAACAGTGAGTAGATGTCATCTTCACCCATGCCTCCTGCTCTATTGCTACTGAAATAAGCTTTATTGGTGTCCTGGTAAAAGGAAATTCCAAAATCGTCGCTGTTTGTATTTACTGGATAACCCATGTTTTCAGCTTCCTTATTTGAACCAATGACGTAACTGAATAGGTCTAAACCGCCCAATCCATAGTGTCCTTTACTGGAAAAGTATAGCACTCCATTGCTACGGATAAAAGGAAACATCTCGTCACGAGGGGTATTCACATTCGCTCCAAGGTTTTGGGGGCTGCTCCAGCGTCCATCCTTGAATTCAGCTTTGTATATGTCCACTCCACCGAAACCGCCGGGCATATCGCTAGCGAAGTAGATGGTCTTTCCATCATCGGTAATAGATGGGTGCGCAGTGCTGTATTCATCGCTATTGTGAATGAATTCGGTTGGTTGAGACCAATCCGAACCATTCGTTGATTCTGAATAATAGATTTTTAGTTTGTTGATCCCATCTTTCGATAATCCCATTCTACTTCTATGAAAATTGTTTCTTGAAAAGAACATCTTATTCCCACCATCAAAAAAGGTGGAGGGGCCCTCATGAAAACTTGTGTTGATGTTTGAATGGAATTCGGTAACGACTCCCTCATCGATGGTATAGAGCTCCAGGAAGTTACTCTGATCCCAGAGATGTTTTCTCCCAGAGTTTTCCCTGCCTGACACAAAAACAATCTGCCCATTTCGATGAATTGGGCTAAAGTCCTTGTGTGAACTATTGAATGTTGCCCATTGAACATCATACGCATGCTCATTTCTAAATAATTCGTCTCTTCGACGCAATGATTCTACCTTCTTAGCAATCCATTCTTCTTTGTGAGCTAGTTTCTCAAAAATGCCTAAGGCTCTATCGTATTTACCATTAGCCTTAAGCATCTGTGCATAATGTATCCAATCATCATCACTTGCAAATGCTTTATTTTCGATTGCTTGGCGGTACCAAAATTCCGCATCTGTGGTGCTATTCATTAATCGGTAAGTATCTGCTAACTTAAGCTGGACCTTTGGACTCATTCTGATTTCTAATGTACGTTTGTAGTGAGCAGCAGCTCCCGCAAAATGAAAGTGGTCAAATTTTCTGTCGGCTACAGCGAGTTCATGTCCAAATTTCTTTTCCTTTCGTACATCATAAGGATGGTCCTTTGCTTGGCCAAAAGCCATTGAGGTGGCCATTAATAGATACAAGACTTGTAGGATTACTATTCTCATTTTCTTAAAAATATCTTGGGCTTAAAATCTTTCTTGTGGGTAGCTCAAAGATGTAGTTGAGCATTATTTCGTGTGACTGAGCTTCCACTTCTGATAAAGTAAAATCAGTAGCATAGCTGATCATTAACTGCGGGTTTACTTGCAGACCAATTAATCCATCTAAGCTGTCCAGTGATCGATAGGAGGCGCCAAGCCAAACCACCGATTTGATTAAGAGATTAGCATTGATATCTACTTGAACAGGTGCGCCCTGGACTGCCTTCAAGAGTACATTGGGCTTTAGGGTATAATTGAAACCTAAATTGAATGCATAGCCTGCAGTAACATAGTAGTGTCTAACCAAGTCGGAAAAGGTCTGGTCAGGATTTCCTATGTCCAACCTCGTATTTATCAACTGCGGCGATGATACTCCTAGATACGCTCTTTCTGAGTGCACCATCAATCCTGCTCCCACGTTCCAGGCCATTTCACTGATTCTTCCCAAACCTTCATTGTCGTTGATCCCCAGGTTGGCAATAGTATAATCGACGGTGTAATTATGCGTGCTTCCCTGCAGACCCATGGACAACTGGACGTCTCTGCTGATTTGTAGACGATAGGCAAAGCTGAACTGTCCACCGTATTCAGTGGACAAACCGAGTTTGTCTCTATAAAGAACAGCCCCCATAGAAACTGGCCTATTTCGTATAGGGCTATGAATTGACACTGCCTGTGTGCTTGGTGCGCCTTCAAATCCTACCCATTGCTCTCTAAGAACGAAGCTGGTACTTAAACCTTCATGAACACCTGCATAGGCCGGGTTAATGCCAAGTCCGTTAAACATGTAGTGAGTTACCATATACTGTTGCTGTGCTTTCGAAATCATTGGCATCAAAAGAGCACCAAGGAGTATGGCTTTTAAGTAATTCATATTGTTAGTGTTTTAGTGTCAAAAATCCCTTAACCGAACCTGATCCATCCCCCTTTTCAATGACATAGAAATAGGTCCCGTCGGGTAATTCTCCTGCGGACGAGGTATTGCCGATTCCTTCAAACCTTTTATTACTATTCAGATTCTCATATCCTTTGGTCTGCCACACCTTGTTTCCCCATCGATTGAAAATGAATACACTATTCTCAGGAAAAGCATCGATGTTTTCAATTTTGAGGTAGTCATTGAGTCCATCATTGTTTCTCGTTATGATCATGGATACTTCTACCTCCCCGACGCTGGGAATGGACTGCTCTACCACCGTGATCGTTAGCGTTGAATTTGCCGTTGACTGACCGTCAGAGACTTGGTATTCCATTTGAATAGTCCCTAGAAATGATGGATTTGGAAAAAAGCTGTAGCTACCATCCCTATATATTGCAAGAGCACCTTGTGGTAATGAAACAGTAGTACCTAAGGGATAGGATCCTCCTTCATATAAGATACTAATAAGTGTGAGTTGATCTGATTCAGGATCCGTATCATTGCTCAACAGACCTAGCATAGAATCTACGATCAGCGTGTCACCTTGTTGAATTTGTGCTACATCTGGATTTGCTTCTGGGCTTTCATTTACTGCGCTAGTCATTAGTTGGATATAGACTATTCCTATGTTGGATACACCACCCTCTATATCTGCTATGGTATAGGTGAGAGAGTCCACCGTAGATTCATCAAGATCTCCCTGATAAGTTATTGTTCCGTCACTATTGGGATATACAGATCCATATAGCGGAACTGTGATCAGGTTGATCGATTCAAGGTCAATTTCACTATCAATGTCAAAGTCATTTCCAACAATGTTGATTTTTGCAGACGTAAGGGCTTCAATACTGATGGTGTCGTTCTCCGCCACTGGGTTGTCGTTTACCGGAACCACCTGTATGGTGATCGTGCTTGGATGACTGATATTGGATCCATCAGAAACTGTGACCGTCAATACTCGATTTCCAGCTTTAGGTGTAGCTCGATTCGTATGTTGATATTGGAGCTTTTCAAGGATTTCTTCGCAAGTTTCGAAATCGAGCCTAGCATCCCCTGTGGATGTGTAAAATGAAAATACATTATCGATAAATGTAATGTTTACATTTTCTTCATTGACTCTGACTGTAACGGGATTGCTTGCTGATGAACTCAAAGAGAATTGCATACCCTCGATAATCAAAAGCTCCTCTCCCATATCCAGTACTCCAGCTACTACAATACTCATTTCACTGAATGTGTCATTGTTTGCATCCTGGATACTGGCACTGTCTAAAACATTTGTTGCTGCATCGTCTTCCACGAAAGTCATTGTATGATCTGTTCCACTTCCATCTTCCCCAAGATCAACTAATGGGATACAGAGGCTTAAATTGCGATCTATGTAGTCATTAGTAGGTTGAGTATAGCCGTCTACCACACTTACGACTACTCCCTGCTGATTTACTGTCGGTGTACCTAACCCTAGTAGTCCATCAGAATCGTCATCAGAGAACTGAGCTTCAGTTACATCATTGCATCCATCGTCATCAGCATCAAGATCTTGGTGGTTGGGTATTCCATCTCCGTCAGTATCGCTGATGATATAGTTTATTGAACCACCATTGGGATCATCTTGCACCTCGTCTGGAATACCATCTGTTCCGACTGGACTATCCACTACTCCATCCAAATGTGATGCTTGGTGACCAGCTTCTACAGCATCGTATATCCCATCATTATCACTATCTAAATCGAGGTGATCGTATATCCCATCATTATCTGTATCAATGGCCAGGGGGAGAATGCTGGGATTTTCAATTCGTATCTTATGTTCGTTCTTTGCTGC
>JABSPG010000071.1:6129-11953 GCA_013214445.1 Ekhidna sp.
ACCCGAAATGCACGGTGTTTGAACCCGCAAAAAATTCGTTTATGAAACTTGATGTATTGCCTCTACTCAGTATCCCCGCTTGCAGACCATCGATGGTAAATGACAGTGTCCCGGTACTCGAAATCCATGAAAAGACAATGTCATGATACTCACCGTCCTCGAGCTCTTTGTCGCCATTTAGATCATATAAAACATATCCACCGATTAATGAGGTACGAGAACTATTGTCTGAATCCCAAATGTCGGTGTGGTCATCTGAGCTACCCCGCATTGGGTCGTCAGCGCCTGTGTTTCCATTGCCATAAGTATCGATCTCCAAGACTATTCCATTTCGAATACCCTGGGCCCCCATACCTTCTCCATCATTGCCTATGGCGTTGCTACCAGCGCTATCATTGTGGAAAACCATGGCTATGCCATCAGCTCCTGAATTGCTATCTCCGCTCCCGTTGTTGATTCCGAAGTACGCTTGAATAGAAAATGAAAAATCATAGTTGAAATCGATCTTGCCAATGCTCATTGCACTACCGCGTTGACTTCTTTCATCTTGAGTCAATTGAATTTCATTGTCATTCAATTCGATAGCACTGTTTTCTGTACCGCTGATACTGAAAACATTGTCCAGCGAAAAATCTCCCATTCCACGTTCATGAGAGTTTGGGATCCCATCGTTATCATCATCTAGATTCTGCCCCCACACATGGGTAGCAAGCAATAAAAGTATGTAGGTTATTGAGTTCCGTATTGTGAGAAAATTACAATTAGACTTGATATTGATAGTGTGATGCATTTATTAGATATTAATGCCTCGAAGGTATTTCTATCAATATTTCAAAATGAAGAACAGCGGCGGGTGGTAGTATTTACAGGTTAAATGAAAAAAAAATAGAGACAACCTGTAGTTGCCTCTATTCATAATCAAACAAAGAAAACTACCACCTAAATAGTACTTTTGATGTTTTTGTAGATTGATCTATAACTTGGATATTTTCTGATGAGGTCGAAAAACCAGTAAAACGTCAAAGCAAATCCTTGAATTATTAATTTGGGTTTTCTCCAATATTTTAATCTGGAGTACGTATAGTACCACATGACCTTAATGAATACCTGATAGTAGATATGTCTTATGGGATTTCTATCCCGGTATTTTTTATAGAGTTTAGGATTCTTCTTGTAAAGTGTGAATTCACTTTTCAGAATCTTCATTCTTTGCGCCACCTTATAGAATTTATCTTTTCTAGGAGGATGATATACCTTCATGGCCGGACAAAAAGACACCTCACCTATTTCCTGCATCTGCCAGCCAATGTCAGCATCTTCATTATGAGGAAAAGGGAAAGTTTCATCAAATCCTCCTAGCTCTACCAGATGTTTTTTTAAATATGCAGCGTTGCATGTCGGGATGGAGTTATGTCCGGATTCATTATCGATTTGATGGGTCAATGGGGTCACTTCTTTTTGGTTAGTGTAAGTGAATCCCTGGAGCCCAACCAAATTTCTGTGATTAAACTCATTCAAAATGGTAGCAAGCCAATCAGGATGTACTTCGCAATCATCGTCCGTGAAGGCGATGATTTCCCCCTGGGCATGTCTTAAGGCAATATTTCGGGCTCGTGCAGGGCCACCATTTGCACCATGAAATACCCGCAGGTTCTCATGATGTAAGCTCATGAAATCAAGAAACTCTCCTGTGCCATCCGTAGATCCATCATTGGAGACAAGAATTTCATACACCTGACTGGATATTGATTGTTTAAGCAAGGCATCTAGTTGCTTGCTTAAGAGTTTCAATCTATTGTAGGTCGGAAGTATTACTGATATTTTAGTTTTTTCCATGGTAGTTTTGATGTTTTCTTTAACCATTCACGCCAGTACGTTAATACAACTTCTGCGATCTCTACAGGGTCAAACCTTAGATATAGATGTAGTTTTCTTTTGATATAAAAAGCTCCTATTACTTCAGCCAGAAGTGGTGCAATGGCTATTCCCCAAAGACCGAAGAAGTAGGCAAGCATTAGCATGATTGAAATATTGGACAGACTAGATACAAACATTAAATGTGTAATCTGCTGAGGTTTGTTTATTGCATTCATTAGTGATGAAAATCCAGACCCAAGAGGAATCAGGAATACCGAGGCAATAATCTTAAGTGCCAAAATAAAGGTTGCATCCATGTACTGATGACCATGCAGAAGACGTATGACTACCGGCGAGGCAAGGACAGTGATGACAGCCATTGGAATGAGTATTGCATACATTTTACCAATACCTCGTTTAGCTACTTCAATCAATAGGGTCCTATCTCCAGCGTTTTTTAGCATTGTGGGATACAATAAGCCAGCTAGGCTAGCGGCGGGAATCGAGATCAGTATGGTATATCGAGTAGCCAACCCTAAAATTGCGGTAGCCTCCAGGGTCAGATAGTATGCGGATATAAAAACGCCAGCTTGATGGGCTATTGAACCCGCTACCTCTTTCAAAATTCCAAACTTCCCAAAAAAAGAGATTTGCTTCAATATGTTTGCATCGTACTTTGAGATGAAGTATGCTTGGATAAGATTTCTATTGGATTTTACGCCGACAATGGCAAGTACATTAGCTATTGCAATCACCAGCAGAATCCATTCAATGGAAAGCTGAAGATAGTATAGTAGAACTAATCCAATCAGGGAGGACGCAAGAATAATCAAATTACCCTTTAGGATTTCCTTCATTTCCAATTTGCTTTTGTGCATAAAAACGAGGAGTCGGTAATTTGAAAAGGTCAACGAGTACAACCCATAAAAGACTAAGAACCCTTCTATTGGTCTGTAATAGAAAGCAATGCAAGTGAAAGCGACAATCTTTGCTACTTCTGCAATATGAGATATAAAGAACCCCGTCTTATAAATTGTAGCGTCAAAGTTCTTCTCTACCAGATACTTAACGAGTCCATTTTGAAGAAATCCTTCCTTAAGATTGTTTAGAATGGACACGATCGCCAATACAATGAAATAGACTCCCACATCAGCTTGGGCAAAGCTTCTTGTGGCGAACATTATTACCACAAAACCCAAGACTGTTTCGGTCGCATTTCCGGCTAAAGATGCTATGATTTTCTTTTTGGCGAGCATCAGAAAGCGTTGGATAGATTTGATTTAATACTGAATTGGAACTGCTTTAAAACCATTGTGGAATCCGACTCATGAGTCATTCCTTCTAGTTCTGACTTTGATTCTTCTTCTACGGTCTCAACGGACCCATTTCCTTCATACAAGGCGCCCAGCAATAAGACGATCATGTAAAATGCAAATAACTTTTTCATGGTGTTTTTCCTACTAAATAATTACATGACAATCTTTCAAGAGATGGAAAGAGGTTGGAATTCATGGTTAACTGGTTAAGCAGTGGCGTTTGAACGATAATTGGTAAAGGGCCCAGGCATCACCCTGGACCCAACACCACCAATATATTTTTAGTTGAGGTTTGAACTGGCTATCAGTTTGGAGATTTGGTTGTCAGAGATAGGTTCACTGCCTACTTTCTTCCACTTCTGTGAGTTAAAGTCCCATGCTCTGACAACCTTAGCAGGATTACCAACTGCCACTGTATAAGGAGGAATGTCATCCATTACGACTGAGTTTGCCCCTATCCGACAATAATCCCCTAATCTCAGCGTATCTCCATTCTTTTTGCCCATTACGACCGTCCCTGTACCAATGAAGACATCCTCACCAAGCTCAATGGGTGCTTTTGAACATGCATGGTGATGATGCGGGCGATCTGGATCCATGCCATGATGCATCCCAAGTAATCGCACATACTGAGATAATCCACAGTATTTTCCTATGCGTATAGGCCCAATAATTACCGAACCAATGCCTATTTGAGCTTCCTCTCCTATCACCACATCACCCATCCCATTATTAATAACCACATCTTTTTCAAGCTTTGCATACCTACCCAGACGAAAAGAATGAAAGGGGACCAGATCCAAGCGTGAAGACCAACTGACGCAACGATTGAAGTATCTTGGTAAGATTGTAAACAACCAAATGAATCGTCGCACTCTTGAGGTAAATGGTTTTGGTCTGAAAAGTAGCTTTAGGAAAAGCTGTTTGATCTTTGGATTTGTTTTTATGTATTGTTTAAGCCTATTCATGCTGCAGTTTTGTTTTGTTCTTTTTGAAAAATGAAATCGAGAAACATTGCCGCTCTCTGCTCCCATGTATTTTGAGAGGCTATTGTTCTTCTTCTCTGTATAAGTTTTGCATTTTCCTCTCTCAGTGATTTTTGGATCGCTGTTTCTAGTTTTTGGTCTTCACCAACCAGATATATTTCCTTACTCAAATCATTCAATATATCCGGATTGAAGAGTGTACTTATTGTCGGTTTGCCGACGCTGAAATACTCATATAATTTGAGGGGATAAATAGACCTGGATGCATCATCGCATTTGAAGGGGATGATTGTGGCATCTACAGAGTTTATCAGGTTAGGTAGATCATCGTACGAATAAGAACCCGTGAAATGAACATTCTTGAGTTCTTTCAGCTTTGCCGGAACATACTTTTCTTCTACAGGGCCGGCTAAGATCAAATCCCATTCAGGATGACTTTGGAATGTTGCATAAAGCAACTCATAGTCAATTCTTCGCTCGATGTTTCCAAAGTAGCCAATGAGATTTTTTCCTGTGCTGCGTATCACTTGCTCTTCCTCTAAAAGTCTGTTGAAGTGATTGTAGTCCACCGCATTAGGGACCAAATGACTTTCGTTTACACTTGTCCATTTCTCTCGAAGGCTTGGAGCCGTGCTGATCACCATATCAGACGATTTTACTGCTAGTAATTCGTTGCTGATCCCATGCTTTCTGGTATATGACTTGATAATTGGGTCAACACAATGGTACGTGTTAGATCGCTGGTGTCCTGTAAGAAAACGATGCAGGGTTGGGAAGTGATAGTTGTAAGAATTTATATAATGGTAGCTATCCCATCCCAGCTTCTTCAAAATCCTATTAATGGCAAATGCTAATACGAATTGATTCAATTTCGAAAGCAGTTTGTATAAAACACCATTCGGTAGAAAGTTTATAGGTAAAAGGGCTGGTGGTACAATTACTGTCAGTCCTTCTCTTTCTGTCAGGAAAGCACTCCATGTCAATGTTGATCTAAGCCTTGACCATGATTTGCTTTTTGCTATACCTCTCAATAATTCGAACCAAGTAAAGGGGTGTTCGACAATCAAGGTTTCATTTCCTTGCGCATTAAAACACTTCGCCAGCTGAAAAGTAGTGCTGGTATTATCATCATCGAATCTGGCTAGCGCCATTGTCAAAATCCTCATGATCCCTTTAGTAAATGGTCAAACTTATAGCCAAGACGAGTGCTACCAGTGTCATGTTTCAAGTTCCACCATATGGCTTCCCAATAGGTTCGAAGACCTTGAAAATTCCTCTTTAGCAAAAGCGAAAACATGTTTTTTGGTGAGGATACCAGCAAAAAGAAAAGAGTGAATATTGCTTTTCTGGTTTTGGAGAAGTGCTTTCTTGCGTAGAGAATCCGATTTCTCGTGATGAAATAAAGCTTACAATCGCTGATTTTGCCTACTGTCGCAGACTCCTTGTGTACGATCTTACTTGACATACAAACCCCTACCTTTAGTCCACCATTTCTGACCCTGGTACCCCAATCTAACTCTTCGTAATACAAAAAGTAGTTCTCACTCATCAGGCCTACCTTTTTTACATTTTCTCTGGAAATGAGCATGGCCGCCCCATGAGGATAGCTGGTCTCCTCTATACCAGTCCTACTGTGAATTTTCTCAATGAGTCGGTTTCGTCCTG
>JABSPG010000709.1 GCA_013214445.1 Ekhidna sp.
TCGACCGGGATATGACAAATCAGGTGAATCAAGCCATCATCATATTGGTGAGATATATCTTCTAGTGAAAGCCTATCCCCCATTCCCTCATAGCTCACAATAATGGAATCGATATCGATCAATCTATCCTCAGCTATAGCATCCAGGTATGGCAAATCATCCAGATGTCTCATCATGGTAGTCATGGTGCCAATCTCGTCAGCAAGTACGTTTTCTATTTGCTTGCTTTTGAGATTTCGTATGGATGAAAGTTGCAATAGGATACGCTCCTTTAGCACGATAGAAAACTGATAATAGAATAGATAAGACAAAAGCATAATTATCAGTATCGACAATGCATTTAATATCAGTGCTATCTTGTAACGTATCTTTAATTTGACCATCCTAAAAGCGAAGTAAGAGCATCTAAGTCAGTAAATCTACATATGGGTGCAAAGACAAGATACCTCGAGTTTTTCGAAAGATTCCCCTCTCTAGCAAACCGTATCCCCTTAAACCATTTAGCTTCATACATTATGATTACCAAAAACTCATTGAGCAGAATTAGAAGGGGGATTACTTAGCGGTATCTACCAACTGCTATTTGAAGGCTGTATTATAGACTGAGTGGTTTTACCGCGAATGACTTTTGACTTACTTTAGCAGCTCTACTACACTCAACTACCTAGTTTTTTTTGGTTAATTGAGTCTTCATGAAACATACACTCCTTTGCATCACGCTTCTGGCTACCATCTTTGGTACCTTAGCACAAGACCGATCAGCTTTTACCTATACTTCCCCAGAGTCTAAAGGCTTTTCAAGTGAAAAGCTGGATGTATTAAAGGAGCACCTACAGACTACAGGTTCTTCTTCTATGCTGATCGCAATCGATGGAGAAATCATTTTTGAATGGGGGGATACAAACCGAAAGCACCTGATCCATTCCATGCGAAAGGCCATGCTTAATTCTTTGTATGGAATCGCCATCGATAGAGGTGAGATTGACACTACCATGACCTTGAGCGCATTGGGAATCAACGACATAGAACCCCAGCTGAGTGATATGGAACTGGAGGCAACAATCGCTGATCTACTAAAGTCAAGATCAGGTATCTATCACAACGCTGCAGCAGTAAACAATGGCATGCTACGAGACCGTCCAGCGAGAGGAACTCACAAGCCGGGCGAATACTATTATTATAACAACTGGGATTTCAATGCTTTAGGAGCCATTCTGGAACAGCAGACTGGAAGAACCATCTACGATATGTTTTACGAGGAAATAGCTCAACCGCTAGGTATGGACAGTTTCAAGGGGAAATATGTTTCTATAAATGCCGAAGATGAAGATGCCGAAATTCCCGATGCAGATGGTTACTACCAATTTGAGAAATCTCAGTCGGAATACCCGGCTTACCATTTCAGAATGTCAACGAAAGACCTTGCGCTCTACGGAAAATTGTATTTGGATTACGGGAAATGGAATGGAAAACAGCTTATTTCAAAAGAATGGATCGATACCAGTACAAAGCCCTATTCCGTATACAATCCGCAGTATGGCAATGCCTACGGCATGCTTTGGCGAGTACGGGTACCCGATGAAAACACCAAGCGTAATTCCTTCTTTCACACAGGTTTAGGTGTTCACATGCTAGGGATCTACCCTGATTCCGGATTGATCATGGTACACCGGGTAGATACAGAAAAAGAGATCACCTATAATGAAGGTGACTTCTACAAAATGATTAGGTTACTCTTCGATTCCAGAATATGAACTACATCATGTAGCAGAATGAACCGGGATATCTTTATGAAATACCTACTAATACTGGTTGTTCCTACGTTAGCTTTTTGCCAAGAAGGTTCGGTTAAAGAGATAAAAAGCAGGTGCATTCAAATCGATGAGCATCTCAATTCTTTCACAAAAATCTACACGCCCGATATCAACGTCTACAGCGATCTAAATCAAAACCATTCAATTGAATCCATGCAGATCTACCGCCTGGCAATGATAGACCTGACGAGGTATTATGACAGTGATCTTCTCATAAAGGCTGAAGTTCGTTTCGAGGGAGATCGACAGACCCTACACAGCACCTACTATTTTGATGAGGGTAACTTAATCTTTGTATCGCAAAACCGAATGGATTTCGCAAAACCAAAATGGTCAGATGAGTTTGATGAAAAGGAATTCACAAGCCTTGAGAGTGCATACTATTTTGATACGAACAAACTGATCAGATGGACCAAAAACGGGTCTACAATCTTGGAAGAATCAGAAGATTTTGAGAAAACAAAAATAATACTGAAGTCAGATGCCAAAACGTATCAAGACTACAGGTTATCGGACGGTAACGAGCT
>JABSPG010000710.1 GCA_013214445.1 Ekhidna sp.
TGTCATTCTCCTTCACTGATCAACCAGATATTACGGTAGAAGCATCGACGGGAGATGGTCGGTTTTTGATACGTTCCTCTGAGAATAAAGAAGAGACATTTGAGGATATCAATCTAATGGACAAGCTCTTTAAAGGCCTTGGTGACTTTCAATAGCTAAGCTTTTTGCAGTTTAAGGTATAGAAGAAGGACTCCTTTAGAGGTGAAATCTTACCCTTTATTTTGATTGGAATCATTAGACGCTAGTCAGATTTCAAAAACCTTTCCGTGCTCTCCTTCCAATCGGGAATCTGCTGGGCAATGATCTTGGATACGTTTTCATTCGACATGGCAGAAAACAATGGTCTTTCTGCTGGTGACTGAAAATTTGACATAGCCACCGGGATGATGGTGTTGCTTAAACCTAATTGATCTAATGCAAATCTGGCCCACTCGTATCGGGAGCAGTAGCCTGAATTTGTTACATGAAAAAGACCAGTCCTTTGATTTTCCAGCAATGCCAGGGTTGCGGTCACAATGTCTTGGGTGCTTGTGGGTACTGAGGCTTCATCTGAACTGATTTTCAAAATCGGGTTATTGGATGCCCAGTTTTTCAGTTTGTGCAGAAAGTTTTGTGTTCCTGGACCATAGACCCAACTCAATCGAAGGACTAATCCGCTGGTTAAGTTACTGAGCACAGCATCCTCTCCAGCAAGCTTACTTTTCCCATACTCATTGAGAGGATTCGGGCTATCATTTTCTGTATATAGATCGCCTTTCTTTCCATCAAATACATAGTCAGAGCTGTAGTGTACTAAGGAGGCTCCATTTTCTTCGCATATGCGGGCTAGGTTTTCTACCGCTTTGTGATTGATCAAAAAAGCCAACGAGTTATCTTTCTCCGCATCATCCACTGCGTTATAAGCAGCACAGTTTATAATGGTAGCGGGCTCAGTTTGTTCGATATAGCGCTTAAGATGATCCAATTGGGTAATGTCGCAATCTGATTCATTTGGAGCGATGAATTCGATCTTTCGTTCCGAAAGGCTAGATTGAAATTCTCTTCCCAGCTGTCCATTTGCTCCTAGGATCAGCATCTTTTGATTATGCATACTTGTGATTGAATTTCTCACAAATATATCCGATCTCTTAGAGGATGCTTGATGTAGATCTGCCCTAATTAGCCCGTTATTATTGAAGTATGAATCCAATAACTGTAACAAGGCAGAGGATCATCAACTCAAATGCTGACTTTAATCATGTTGTAGAATTCATCTGATCCTTTATTTTGGCTCCAATGAATTCATTGATTGTCAAGAAATATATCGTCGGATTTACAGGCCTCTTTCTATGTATTTTTCTTATTGTGCATTTATCTGCCAATTTGATTTTACTCCTGCCGGAGGAGCTTGCAAGTGAGACCTACAACGCTTACGCAGCATTTCTTGCTGGTAACCCGCTCATCAAAATAGTCGCTTATCTGCTTTACGCTTCTATTCTACTACATGTAGTTTATGCAGTACTCATCACCTTGAAAAATAAGACAGCCAAAGGAATAACATATGCTGTCAATCGATCCGATGAGAACAGTAGCTGGGCCTCCCAAAATATGGGACTGCTTGGGGTGTTTATTCTTCTATTTATTGTAGTTCATCTGGCTAATTTCTGGGCGAGAGCTAAACTGGGTATTGGTGAAAGCGTACCATTGGATGACTATGGCAATAAAGACTTGTATAGCCTTGCAGATCTACTTTTCAATAATCCATATTATGTAGCTTTTTATACTTTATTAATGATTCCTATGGGATACCATTTATTTCATGGGTTGAAAAGTGCTTTTAAGTCACTAGGGGTATATCATCGAAGTGGCTTGAGTGTGTTGCAGAAGGTGTCTTTATTGTTCGCCATCATCATGACCATCGGATTTGGCATCATTCCCATCATCATGTACTTCAAATAATGTCTATGACCCTAAACAGCAAAATACCGGAAGGAAAACTGGAAGATAAATGGCGAAATTATCAAGCGAAAGCACAGTTGATAAATCCAGCCAATAAGAAGAAACTGAATGTGATTGTGGTGGGTTCTGGCCTTGCGGGTGCAGGGGCTGCCGCTACCCTTGGTGAGTTGGGATACAATGTGCAGTGCTTTTGTTATCAAGACAGTCCACGTAGGGCACACTCAGTGGCTGCTCAAGGGGGAATCAATGCAGCCAAAAATTATCAGCATGAAGGAGACAGTGTCTGGAGGATGTTCTTTGATACACTCAAAGGAGGAGATTTTCGATCGAGGGAAGCGAATGTGTATCGACTTGCAGAACTTTCAGCACCACTGATTGATCACTACGTTCAACAAGGA
>JABSPG010000711.1 GCA_013214445.1 Ekhidna sp.
ATTGGATTCAATGTATGGTCATCTATGCCTGGGGGATTGGATAGAAATACATGGAGATCTAAATCTGTAGGCATTTATTATACCAAGCGAAAAGTGCTGAATGAAAAACTGTCTTTTAATTATGGTCTTGGCTTAGGCCTTGAAAAGATGAGTTTGGGTGATTCTGCTACTCTTTTTAGTAGCGTTTTGAATGACACTGGAACACCTGATGATGCTACTGACGATGTGATAGATCCAGTTCAAATTCAACCTAATCCATTTAATTTGGACAAAAACAGATTAGCAACTACCTACTTGGATCTTCCTGTGGAATTCAGATTTCATCCATTTGGTACGGAAGATGGTGAGGGGTTATTCCTTGGTGTTGGTGGTATCGTAGGTCTTAGAATAAACGCACACATGAAGTGGAAATATGAAAACAATGGAGAAACCACAGTTGTGAAGAATTCTGGCAAATTCAACCTGAATGGTATTCGCTATGGATACCAAGTTAGGGGAGGTTTCAAAGGTGTTCATTTCTTCTACAAGAGATATGTGTCTAGCGTCTTTAAGGATGAATTTGCGGATGGCTTCAACCCAGTTCTGACCACAGTGGGTATTAACGTTACAGGTTTCTAAAGCAATATTGCAATCAGTATATAACTGTAGCAGAAGCCCAAGATAGTGCCAGACCAGATTTCTTTTGGACTATGATGTCCTAGATAGAGTCGGCTGGTGCTAATCAGTCCTGCCATCAATACAACTAAATAAAACTCCCAATCCAAGTGAAGACCTCTTGAGGTGATTATCCCTGTGAGGTAGCCAACCGCACTCCATGCCGCTGCGGCATGAATGCTTATCTTAAATCGAAAAGTGAGTATTAATAGAATGAAGATTAAAACGGTGACGCTGATCATCACCAGATTAAATATGTAATCCATTTCCAGTTTTACTTGGAATAGGTAGCATGCTGCACCGTAGTAAAATAGAATTATTAGGAAAGGAATGATGCGTTCGTTCCTGTTTTGAAGATCTATATCAGAGATATATTTGAAGCTTTTGAGGAGTAATAGGGTGATCGCCGGCATAACACCAGTTAATAAAAAAATAATCAGCAGAAATTGTAAGTGGATTTGAGATTGGATGGTGGGAAGCAGCTCAGGTGCCCGGTAAAGAAGTATTGCTGTAAGGTGCGTAGCAATCGATAATGGATGAAACACTACCGAAATAAATTTCATTAAGAAGTTCACAGTTCTTTTCTCAACCTTGCTACCGGTATGTTTAGTTGTTCTCGATACTTTGCAACCGTACGTCTGGCAATATTGTACCCACATTCTTTTAGCGCCTTTTCCAGCTTCTCATCGGATAGAGGTTTGGATTTATCTTCCTCTTCTATAAATGACCTAAGCTTACTTTTCACCTCTCTGCTGCTCACATCTTCTCCAGATTCGGTGGAAATACCTTCGGAGAAAAAGTATTTGAGAGGGAATACGCCAAATTCTGTTTGAATAGACTTGCTGCTGGCCACCCTAGATATAGTAGAGATATCCATTCCTATTTTATCAGCGATATCTTTCAAAATCATCGGTCTCAGCTTGCTTTCCTCGCCTTCCAAAAAGTATTCATATTGAAAATCAATGATTGCCTGCATGGTGTTAAGCAATGTTTGCTGCCTTTGCAAGATTGCATCAATGAACCACTTGGCTGAATCCAGTTTTTGCTTAATGAAAGATACAGTCTCCTTTAGCTTCTTATCCTTTTTGTCGCTTTTGTCATAGGCTTGAAGCATTTCTGAATAGGACCTGCTGACTTTTAGCTGAGGAGCATTTCGTGAGTTAAGGGAAAGCTCCAGATTTTCGTTATTGTTGACCAAAATGAAATCAGGGATAACATACTGAGTTTTTACAACGTCTTCTCCCGTCCCACCTGGTTTTGGATTCAATTTTGTAATTAGGTAGATCGCTTCACGAAGTATATCCTCGTCTTCTAGCCCCAACTTTCTTTGGATCTTATCATAGTGTTTCTTAGAGAACTCGTTAAAGCAATTATCGATAATTCTACGGGCGATCTGAACAATTTCATTGTCATCGTCCTTTCGTTCCAATTGAATGGAAAGACATTCTTGTAGATTCCGAGCCCCAATGCCCGCCGGATCAAAGTTCTGAATCTTGTAAAGCAGCGACTCCAATTCTTCCTCATCCGTCTCGACACCTTGAGAAAACGCCAGATCATTGACGATTGCTTCAAGTTCTCTTCTTATGTAACCGTCTGAATCAATACTACCAATGAGCTGCTTACCTAAGATGGTTTCACGTTCGTCCAGTTTGATGAATCCAAGCTGAGAAATAAGGTGTT
>JABSPG010000712.1 GCA_013214445.1 Ekhidna sp.
TACTAGAGTAGTAATGATTCTCGCTCCAGAAGTACCCAGCGGATGCCCCATAGCTACGGCTCCTCCAAAAGCGTTGAGCTTTTCTCCATCTATTCCAAGTTTTTCTTGATTAGCCAATGATACTGCCGAGAAGGCTTCATTAATCTCCCAATAGTCCACTTCATCTTGAGACACTCCAGCATGGGCTAGCGCCTTAGGGATGGCAAGAGATGGAGCTGTGGTAAACCAAAGTGGCTCCTGAGCTGCATCTCCAAATCCTTTAATCTTTGCAATTAAGGTCAAACCAAGCTCCTCAGCTTTTTCTTTGCTTACCAAAATCAAAGCAGATGCTCCGTCATTGATTGTTGATGCATTGGCTGCCGTCACTGTGCCTTCTTTGCTAAATACAGGCCTTAAGGAAGGGATTTTCTCGAAATTTACATTGCTAAATTCCTCATCCGTATCCATCACAACTGGATCGCCCTTTCTTTGTGGAATTTCGACAGGTACAATCTCGTCTTTGAACTCTCCAGCTTCTGTTGCTGCTGCTACCCTCTTATACGAATTGATTGCATACTCATCTTGTGCTTCACGCGAGATGTTCATCTCCTTTGCAGTGTTATCAGCACAGTTTCCCATTGGAAATTTGTTGTACGGTTCCCAAAGTCCATCATGCATCAATCCATCGACCATTTGTCCATGTCCATACTTATAGCCAAAACGAGCATTGGGAATGTAGTAAGGTACATTAGACATGCTTTCCATACCCCCAGCTACCACTACATCGTTAATGCCTAGCATGATTGATTGTGCTCCAATCATTACAGCCTTCATGCCCGAGGAGCAGACCTTGTTAATGGTAGTGCATGGCACGTTTTCACCGATACCTGCTCCCAGAGCAGCCTGTCTAGCGGGTGCCTGTCCGAGATTCGCTGACAGTACATTTCCCATGTAAACTTCATTAACTTGATCTGAGGCAACACCGGCCTTTTCTAATGAGCCTTTGATAGCAAAGGTGCCTAACTGAGTGGCTGAAAAACCGGCTAATTTTCCTCCAAAACTGCCTATCGGAGTACGAACGGCTGAAGCGATGTATACTTCTTTCATGTATTATGGGTTTAGTTGTTTTATCAAAATCAAAAAAAAGACCCGAAGGTTCAATTTCGGGTCGCAAAGATCGTAAAGTTGATCGTATTTTCAGCTAAAATAGGATGTCACCAATCAGGCTTCCCGCTAGGAGGACGCTTGGTAGCTTTTCTTTTTTGCTGTTGCAAGTATTTGATTTCACTTTGCCTCATTGCTTCCAAGAGTTGCCTTGCCTTCTCTTCTGATATCCCCATCTCCTCGAGCTTTTCTTTGGTCATTTGATCTTGCGACTGCTCTTGTTCTTGCTCCTGATTTTCTTGCTCACCCTCTTTTTGTTCCTGTTCCTGTTGTTCCTTTTCTTCGTCAGATTTTTGTTGATCTTCCCCTTCTTGGTTTTCTTGGTTTTCCTGCTCTCCTTCCTGATTTTGCTGATCCTGATTTTCTTGGTTTTCTTGATCTTGATTCTCTTGGTCCTGGTTTTCTTGATCCTGATTCTGCTGATCTTGGTTTTGTTCTTGCTGCTGCTGTTCTTCAAGCAGTTTTTTTACTACTTCATAGTTGTACCGAGCGTCCTGATTGGTGGGATCAGCCTTTATGGCGGATTTGAGTTGTTGCAATGCTTCCTCTAGTTTGCCAGCGTCCTTGCTCATGACTCCCAATTGTTGCAGTGCGACGGATTGAAGTTTTTTGTTTCTGTCGGTTGAGAGCTGGTTATACCTATTCTTTGCTCCCGCAGTATCATTCAGGTGATAGTGCGCATGAGCTAGGTTTAGTCTCACTGCGGCTTCATCATTTCCCAGTGAGTCTGTAAGTACGGTATACTTTGAAATTGCTAATTCATAATCGCCGGACAGATAGGCAGCCTCAGCTTCTTTTTTAAGCGCATTTAGTCTGGCAATCTCTTTTGGATCATTTAAAAGAATCGCTAATACAACAAGAATAGTCGTTTTCATAATTTGATCAGTTTCACACTAAATAGCACATCGATAACCATTAAAAACAAAGCGACCCATAAAAAGTAGAAGTACCGGTTTTGCGTAGCATCCACTTGTTTGGCATCCCGCATTTCTCCTTCGACGTTATTAATTGCGCTAATTAAACGAGCCACATCATTTCTTGATTCATTAATTTCAAAGTATTCACCCCCACTGTTCTCTGCAAGATCTTCAAGCGAGGTAGAGTTTAGCTGAGAGACAACTTCTTGTCCTTGCTTGTTTTTTTTGAACCCGTTTCGAATTGGAATCTTAGCTCCGGTTTTGGTACCCAC
>JABSPG010000713.1 GCA_013214445.1 Ekhidna sp.
ATCAACAGCAAGCGCCTACAAGAGTCTTCGTACTAACAGAGACTACCGCTAAAGATGAGCTGCTTGCGCATTACAAAGTAGAAAGAGCCTTCGCTAAGCCGCTAGACCTGGAAGCCATCGAAAAAACATTTGGGAACATGAAAACTCAGAGCGATGAATACCTGGTCGCATCATAAGGAAACTGTTTTAGAGATTTCTTTGGCATTTTTTGCCGGAGTATTGCTCATTTTCTGCTTCATTATTATCCGAAGAGCGTGGATGATGGCAGAGCATAAAGTGAGAATAAAACATGCCTCTCTTTTCATCAAATTGATTATCCAATTTGTGCACGAGTCTCTTGGCAAAGGTCTCTTGAGCAGCTCTAAGTATTACCATAGACTGAAGTTCTTTACGAAAGGTCAGTACCCTAAACGCATCCTGCTTAACACGCTTTCAGACTTTGCTAAAAAATTCCGAGGACCTTATCACCAATGCGTGGTAGACCTCTACGATCATTTAGAACTTTCTGACCAAAGCATGAAAAACGTCACATCGTCAAATCCCAATTTAGTCATTGATGCAATCAGAGAAATGAATCTATTTGGACAAACAGTCAATGACGAAGTAATGATAAAGTTGTTATCATCCCCTGATCGAAACATACGCGAAGAAGCACTTGCGCTACTCTTTCATTATCACAAGACACCTTTTGAGCTCATTGAACAAAGTACGCTGACAATGTCTACCTGGCAGCAGGTCATGATCTTGGATAACCTATCAAAACTCGCGCAAGAGCAGCTTCCAGACCTCACTCCTGCCCTTGAAACATCAAACAATGATTTAAAATCCTTTGCGCTTTACGCCATTGGAGAGCTTAAACTAGAACAGTATTTTTTTAGAATGCTGAGAATGATGAAGTGCGAATCCCCTGGCATCAGGTATGCGATTACAAAAACGATCGGAAGATTCGATGGCGAACGTTACAAGTCCGCAATTAAGCAGCTGTTGACAGACGCTGATCCAAAAGTAAAATCACTTGCCAATTACTTATGGCAAAGGAATAAGATCAAAGAAGCTAATAGAATATATTATGCTAGTCTTTAGTCAAATATGGTTTCAGCTATTTGTGCTGCTAGAGCAACTTTTTTTAGCTTATATCGGGCTGCTTGTGCTCATCTACGCAGCAAGACTGATTAATGCTACCCTTACCAACTGGAGATATAAGATTCGTCATTCCAGAAAACTTGACGGTTATCAACAGCTCTCCAATTCTCCCTTATCTTATGGGATAAGCATCATTGCCCCTGCATATAATGAGTCTGCTACCATTATTGATAACGCCAGGTCTTTACTCTCTCTGGAATACCGAACCTATGAAGTCATCATCGTAAACGATGGCAGCAAGGACGACTCCATTACGAAACTGAGGAGAGAGTTTAACCTTGAAAAAGTAAAACTGAAAAGATGTGCCCAGCTAAAAACCAAACCCATCAAAGGAATCTACAGGTCTAAGCTTGCAGTATATGACAAATTGGTAGTCATTGATAAGGAGAACGGTGGAAAGTCTGACGCCCTCAATGTCGGATTGATGTATGCTAAATATCGGATTGTAGGGTGTATGGATGTAGACAGTATCCTGACGCATGATGCCCTTCAGAAACTTGTCAAACCGTTTCTGGTTGACAAGACCGTAATCTCCACCGGTAGTTCCATCCGAATTGCCAATAACTGTAAAATCGAAAATGGTCATCTTAGAAAAGTGGTTCTTCCAAAAAATCTCTTTGAGGGATTTCAGGTGCTTGAATACCTAAGGGCCTTCCTCCTCGGCAGAATGTCACTATCAGGGATCAATGGCTTGCTCTTGGTTTCTGGTGCTTCCGGACTCTTTCTAAAGCGATTGGCATTGAAAGTTGGTGGCTATCGGACAGATATTGTCGGAGAGGACATTGAGCTGATCATTCGCATGCGGAGATACTGCTACGAGAACAAGCTGAAGCATAAGGTAAAGTACATTCCAGATCCAGTGTGCTGGACGGAAGCACCCTCAGACACCCAAACGCTCCAAAAACAAAGAAATAGATGGTCAAGAGGTAGCATTGAGGCATTATGGATTCACAGAAAAATATTCCTAAATCCCAGATTTGGAGTCATCGGGATGTACAGCCTACCGTACTGGCTGCTGTATGAGATACTGCAACCGGTCTCCATCGCATTTGGCTTACTATTTATTGTCGGATTGTCCTTAAGCGGCCTTTTTGACCTAGATAGATTTATCGCCATGATGGTGCTGATGTATTCATTCTCCATCTTCATTTCTACAGCAACCATTTTGCTGGAGGAAATCACCTACC
>JABSPG010000714.1 GCA_013214445.1 Ekhidna sp.
AGCACATCATTGGTCTCTCGTACTGCTTCGGTTAGTTTTTCCTGCTCTTCATTAAGCATCTGATTGCGCTCTTTCATCTGCGAAGTAGCCATTTCCACTTCCTTCTTCAAGGCTTCCTTTTGAGCTTTGATGGAAAGCGTTCTCCAGCGAATAATAGACAAGGCAATTCCAGCCACAACTAAAAAGGCTATTGATTTAAACCACCAGGTATTCCACCACGGCTGATGAATGGTGATGGAGAGACTCGCTTTATTGGGAGACCAAATACCATCACTGTTGGTCGCTTCAATATGCAAAGTATAGTCTCCTGCATCCAAGTTGGTATAGCTTGCATAGCGCTTATCTGCGCTGGTAGAAACCCAGTCTTTGTCAAAGCCCTCTAACCTATACCTGTACTGATTGACCTTTGGGGAGGTAAAGTCAAGAGAAGAAAAATTTACTTCGATCACGTTTTGATCATGATTCAGTTCTAGGTTATCAATACCCGCAATGGATTTCCCATGATATTGTCCAGTTTGGCTTTCTGGTGAGGTGACAGTGACGTCAAAAAGCTTGATATCTGTGATGACCACATTCGGTTGAAAATTGCTTGTCTTTACACTACTTGGCTGAAAAGCATTTAGTCCACTTACACCACCAAAATACATCGTTCCATCGCTGCTAACTGTAGAGGAGTTGTAGTTGAATTCATTGCCTTGCAGGCCATCCGTCTTTCCAAAATTTTGAATCGACTTGGTCTTAATGTCGTATTTGCTGATGCCTTGATTAGTAGAGATCCACAGGTTTCCGTCTTTGTCCTGCTCTATGCCATTGATGACCTGGCTGGGTAGGAGGGCATTGATCTTTGACCTGGTTATTGTCTTTGTTTCGATATCCATCAGGTTCAATCCCAATGAAGTCCCGATCCAGAGCTGATTTTTTTTGTCTTCGAATAAACACCTGATGTTGTTGCTAAAGAGGCTCGTTGTATCTTCAGCACTATGCGTATATCTGGTAAATACTTCTCGCTCTCTGTCGAATAGATTGAGTCCTCCATCTTCTGTTCCTATCCAAAAATTAGATCGGCTATCTTCCAGCAATAAATAGACTAGGTTACTGCTGATGGAATTCGATTGGCTGCTACTGGTGTAGTGAGTGAAGCTCTCTGTCTCATGATCATATTTGTCAAGTCCTCCGTTCAATAGACCGAACCATAGTGTGCCTCGGGAGTCTTCAAGGATGTCCCAGACATTTTTGCTGTTGATACTCCTGGGGTCATTCGGGTCTGGTAAAAAGCGCTTGATGTTTCCAGTTCTCGTATCTATCCTGTTGACTCCACCCGCATAAGTTCCAACCCAGAGATTTCCCTTGGAATCCTCCCTCAGAGCAATCGCGACATTGGTGCTAAGGCTGTTGATGTTGTTAGGATCATTTTTGTAATGCTCAAATTCTCCTGTCTGAGGGTTTAGTTTATCAAGTCCGCCCCCATCTGTACCAATCCAAATGCTGCCGTCATTACCAGCCAAGACGTCAACGATAGAAGCAAAACTTAGGCTGTTTTTCGCAAAAGGAATTTGTTTGTACAGTCTGAATTTTTCTCGATTTCTACTGTAGGTATTTACCCCGCCTCGGAAGGTACTGATCCAGATCATTCCGGCATCATCTTCATATATGTCATAGATGGCATTTGAGGATAAGGACTTTGAATCGAGAAGGCTGGAGGTTATATAATCAAACTGAAGGGATTTAGGGTCTAGAATGGCTATTCCTTTTCCATCTGATCCTATATATATCTGACCTTCGTCATCTTCATAGAGCGAAGTGACAATGTCCATGTGGAGATCGCTATTCGAAGTGTTAAAATAAGTGGCAGATTTCGTTTGGATATCTAATTTGGCTATGCCTTTTCCGTCAGAGCCAATCCATAGGTATCCTTTTGAGTCCAGCAAAAGAGGTCTTCTTCTAATTTCTTCTTGGCCGAACGAAGCAGCCAAATCGTAAAACTGAAAAGTTTCTTTAGATAGGTCGAATAAGTCGACACCATTATTTGAACTGCCTAGCCAGTACCGGTTTTTTCCACCTTTGACGATGCTGAAATTTGTGGTAGAGGCAATGCTATTTGGTCTTCCTGAATTGGTGGTATAGACTTTAAAATCCTCTGTGTTAAATTGGTACAAAGCCAACCCTACGCCTTCAATTGCCACCAGCATATTATTATCATCTGTTAGTGTCAGGTCCCATATTTCTCCTGCAGGCATTATAGATCCAAGTCGCAAGAAGGATTCGTCTTCCCATCGGAATACACTGACTCCCGACGATCTTGTGCCAATCCATAAGTTGCCT
>JABSPG010000715.1 GCA_013214445.1 Ekhidna sp.
TGTTGTGGGTCCCACTGAGCTAAAATCAGATTTGGTAAAGTCAGGTTCAACACTGCCTACAGCCAATATACCTCTTGCATCTGCTGGATGCCCCATCAAATTACCCGGTGGATTCCTGCGCCCTGTATTGCCAGCGCTGGTAACCACAATCATTCCTTTGTTTGAGGCCATCTCAGCAGCTCGGGAGATAATTGCTGTCTCACCGTCTAAATCTCTACTACTGTAATTGTGACTTGGAATATCGAAAGTCTTATAACCAACAGAGGCATTGATTACATCTGCTCCTAAACTGTCGGCGTATTCAGCGGCTAGTAACCAATTGTATTCTTCAACACGATCCTCGCTTCTATTTTCTTCGGTGACGCACAAAATGAAAGAAGCTTCGGGCGCAATACCGATCAAATCGCCTTCTGCCGAGGAGTAATTTGCACCAATGATGGAAAAGACAGACGTTCCGTGATCTCCATATTGAAAAACATTGCCTGAATTTCTAACAAAGTCTTTCGTCGCAACGATGCGATTGTCTTCCCATACATGCTGAAAAGGACTGAATCTGTTCACCCCGGTAAAGCCATTATCCAGTACAGCTATTAGCATACCTTGACCCTTGACATTTTCTTCATGCATCTGAGTCGCACCTAGCATCGTCAACTGAATATCAGAATTACCTGTTATAGATGGCGGGTCGTCAAAAACTGTGGGTGCCTCAGTTTCTTGCTTTTTGAAACTCAACACAGTGGTATCTGCTACCAAAGCAACACTGTCTACAAATGCCAGCGCATTGATCTGCGACAAAAAATTAGTGTCTGCATGAATCAGGGATCCGTTAAACCATCTAGATGAAAAGAAAACTTCAGCACCCGTATCACGAAGTTGCTGAACATACTCAGGATTCACAGGCAGATCGGTTACTTTGATTGAAATATTCTGTTTCGATTTTCTATCAATCGATCTTTGAGTAAGGAACTCCTCTGGATTGGAAACCTTATATGGATAACTATCCCCCGCCTTGTCTGAGAAATAAACAAAATACCTATTCACTACGCTTCCCCCTGCTTCCTGACCAAAGGCCAGACTACTAAGAATCACGGGTAGAAGGCATAAAATAATTTGCTTATTCTTCATTTCCAATCTCAATTAATGTTTGCTTCAACAACCTTCCAGCAATTACTTCACCTAGCTCTGCTCCGCACCCACTTGCTGTACACTTTTCTTGTGTGAGATAGTCTTTTTCTACTAGCCCGATTCCTCTCACGTACACTTCACTTCGCAGATCAACACCAGTCACATTTTCTTCTACATCCTCAATTACTACTCGTATATGATCGCTACTTTGAATAGAATCAATTAGTGACTCTTGCACGGTTTCGTAATAATAGGTTAGTTCACCCTTGCTGTTAAGGCTATTCCCATCCCATGTACGACCAATGTTTGTAGGAAAGGTAAGTTTAATGAATGGAACATTATTTTCAGTGATCGCTAAATAGTTAGTTCGATTAGAAACAGTCCAAACAGAATCACTTACCCATTCTTCTGAAGGAGAATTTCTGATATCCCTTCTCAGTAGATAAGTTACTTGGTTAGTAGATTGCATTGAATCGAAGATTGTTTCCCTCAATTGAAAGTTCGCTGTATCAAATCCTGAGACCAAGTACTTAATCTCTTCCACATCATAAATTCTATACTGACCAAGCTCCAAAGGATAGAAATCATACCCTAAAACCTCCGGCCCTATCTCTTTTTCCTCATTGCATCCAAAAGACAAGAAGCAGGTTATTACTAACGATAATATGCTGATCGGTCTTACACAACCGCAAGTCAGAAAAAGGATCCTTTTCAATTATCTCGATTTTGATGAAAACTTGATGTTATCCATCCACCACCAATCACATCATCTCCCTCATAGAATACCGCAGCTTGTCCTGGTGCTATCGCACTAACTCCATTCCCGAAATAAACTTTCATAGTATCACCCACCTGTTCGATAACGGCTGGATTGCCCTTATCATTGTATCTAACCTTCGTAACAGTGTCTTTCCTTTCTCCTTCGATGCTGGCATACTTCTGCATATTTAGTTGCTTCACGTACATCCCATCACGACTGAGTTCATCAAATGTGCCCAAAACTACCCGATTTCGATCTTTCTGTATTTCGGTTACATATACAGGATAACCGAGTGCTATCCCTAAGCCTTTGCGCTGACCTACCGTATAGAATGGATATCCTTCGTGATTTCCTACCACCTCTCCAGATTCCAGTACAAACTCCCCCCCAGCTACCTGTTCCTCTATACCCTCAACTCTTCGTTTTAAGAAGCCTC
>JABSPG010000716.1 GCA_013214445.1 Ekhidna sp.
TGAAGTAAATCAAGGAGAAATAGACGAATCTGCAACTCTGGATGAACCGACCGAGAATGAAATAACTGAAAATGAACAAGTACTGCTCATTGCAGATGACAACAGGGACATCCGCTTGTACGTGGCATCTCTATTCGAGAAAAATTTTAAAGTAGTACAAGCGAGCGACGGTAAAAAGGCGCTGGAAGTAGCGAAAGAAACTGTTCCAGATATCATTATTTCAGATATTATGATGCCCGTAGTGGATGGTTTGGAGTTTTGTAAGAACATTAAGGATAATGCAGCTACTAGCCATGTTCCGGTCATTCTACTTACTGCAAAAGGGACAAGTCAGACCAAAATTGAAGGTTACGAAGTTGGTGCTGATGGATACATCACCAAACCGTTCGATTCAGAGGTACTCACTGCCAGAGTCCAAAATCTTTTGGAAAGTAGGGAAAAACTAAAAGATATCCATCTGGCCAGACCCTTAGTGGAAAAATCCGGAGCTTCTTCCAAAGAGATCGAGTTTTTACTCAAAGTAGAGGCGGCAGTAATCGAAATGATACCGAATGGTGACTTAAATGTGATTGAGCTTTGTAGAGAGCTCGGTTTCAGTAGGACTTCATTGTACAGAAAGATTAAATCGCTGACTGGCCAATCTATCAAACAGTTTATCCGATCGATAAAGCTGAAGCGTGCCGCAGAGATGCTAGCGACAGAAGACATGTCAGTGTCAGAGATCGCTTTCTCTCTCGATTTTACTGACCTCAAATACTTTAGAAACTGCTTCAAAAAGCAGTACGATAAGCTTCCATCGGAGTATCAAAATGAAATGAAGTCGCAAGAACCTATTGATCAGGAAGCGATCAAGAAGGCTGTGAAAATCTAGACACTGTGCATTTCCAACTCCATGTGAAGCCAACAACCAAAGGATGATTCAAAAACAATGCTTGGGGATTTAACCACACCCTTCATCTGCTTTATCGTGGTAAAAACCGAAGTAACAGCTAATGATTGAAAAATACAAGAAGTGAGCATTAAAGGCCGATTGGACTCCTTCTATATTAGGATGTAGTGGGATTGAATCTTATTTGGTTACTCTTTCCTTGCATGGGTTGTTTGGGCTATAAACCAAATAGCAAATCAGTTTTATTTCTATTTCCTAGTATAAAAAAAGCATCCCTTTACAGAGATGCTTTTGAAATATACTTAAGACGAAAAATTACTGAATTGTCAAAGTAGTCGTATTGGTGTACCATCGCACCCACTCTCCATTTACGTCATAATCCACGTAGACAGAGAAAGAAATTATTCCATCCGAAATGTTGTACGCGCCGTTCTCCCCTGTCGTGGACATTCTGTAGGTGAATCCATCTGACATGGCGCCCATAACCTCCTCCGTAAAGGATAAAGTCCCGGTATTGTCATCGGTAGCTGTAACAGACAGATTTAATACCGGAGTAAAGGATTCATCAATGGTACCCCAATCAAGAAAATCTCCTGTGATGGTAATTGTTTGGCAATCATCATCGATTGACAATCCTATTCCCGTAAACTCATTGGTGTAATCCTCAAAATAGTAGTCATCATTTGAATCTGTAAATGATGAGGCAGCATTTGCGGTAGTATCATCAAAGGGATCTAATGTGCAGGGATCCAGAGGCTCGGTAACAATAACAGTAGTAGTAAACTCAACAAGCAAGTCATTTGTATTTGCAACAAGAGTAGTTAGTGTATAGTTTCCAGCCGGGGTGGTTTCATCAATTGTCAAATCATACGTGAGGTCATAATTTGTAGCGCCCCCTCCATCGAATTCCTCATTCACTGTCAAATCATCACTTGAGAGCGTTATTGAGGCAATACCAATATTATCAGAAAAACTACCAGTTAATCTACCTGCTTCACCAGCTACAATTTCGATTTGATCAGTCATTGTTCCTGATGGAGGTTGGGGTGGATCCGATACACTAATAGTTGTCGAAAATTCAGTCACCAAGTCACTGGAATTAGTCACAGTCGTAATTAATGTGTAGTCCCCGGACGGAGTGCTTGCATCAATGGTTAGGTCATAGTCAAGTTCATAACTTGTAACATCACCTCCATCAAATACTTCATTTATAGTTAAATCACTACTAGTTAGGGTTAATGAAGTTATGCCAAGATTATCAGTAAAACTACCTGTAATCTTTTCTGTCTCTCCAGCAACAATTGCGATTTGGTCAATGATACTGCCTGTCGGAGGCTGAGGAGCTTCTGTCACAGTCACTATTGTCTTAAACTCAGCAGACACATTGCCAGTATTGGTTACTGTTGTGGTCACCTCGTACTCCCCAGC
>JABSPG010000717.1 GCA_013214445.1 Ekhidna sp.
CTTTGGGTGAATTCGAATTCTTGGAATGTGTCGGGCCTTTTTCATGCCAATTTCCTGCCAGGTGGTTCCAGCATCTACTGATTTCCACATTCCCCAACCAGAAGAAACGTTACCACGAACAGTTACTTCACCTCCACCGACATAGATGACGTTATTATCCCATTCGCTGACAGCCACTGATCCGATTGAACCACCAAAAAAACCATCTGAAATGTTTTGCCAGGTGCTGCCGGCATCCATCGTGCGCCAAACGCCTCCACCAGTGGCTCCCATATAGAAAAGGTTAGCCTTACCGGGAACTCCAGTTACTGCAGCAGAGCGGCCCCCTCTGAATGGCCCAATGCTTCTCCATTGCATACCCTCATATAGGTCGCTGCTGTAAGCTGGAGTAATTGGTGTTGATTTTTTCTTTCGCTGCGCTTCAGTATCAAGCGCGATAACCCCTAAGATCATTAGGGTAAATAGAACTTTCTTCATAAAATTTACGTTAACTAAGCCTGAATTTAAGCATTAAAAAATCGCCATTTACCGGTCAGGTATATAAAAGGTTTTTAAATTGTATGGGTGGATGGTGATTACCATTCAGTGTGGCTATTTTTAGCCAGAAATTGATTCAATCGGCAAATAGAATTTTATATCACGTGAGTAGAGGAAATCTTTCAGAAGTTCACTTGAAGATTATTGAGGAAATGATCTCTGAATCGCTTAAAAAGGCGGCCAAGTCAATGGAAGAAATGCTGAAGATTAGGGTAAACCATGAGTTAATTCAGTACGGGGAGGGTATATTGAAGCCGTTGCATGAATTTGATGACCTTGGTAGGTTCAAGGTGAACTTGATGAAGGTTGCTTTCAATGGTGAAATCAATGGCGCATTCTATTTTGTGATCAATAGCCCCGAAATGGACCTGATAAATCAAGTCTGTTTACCCGAGGATGCTGCAAGGTCTCGTGCATCTCATCACAAGGAAATGAGAAACGATTTCATGTCTGAAATAGAGAATTTGATTGCTAATATGTCTATTGCTGCTCTTTCCGAATTCTTAGGAGTTGAGGTCTTTGGAGAAGTGCCCATCATTAGAAATATGAAGGGAGAACTTGTTAATTCTTACTTAGAAAATGAGAATGAACAGAACGAAACAGCCTTTTTTGTAAAATCTACTTTAAATGGAAAAGTAGTAAATATCGCTCCTCACTTTCTTTGGATGATAGATGAGAATTTTGTCAGAATTACAAAATTAAATACCGTTTCTTAATCTTCTTTCTTGAAATTTAGTGCGCCAGAATTCATGCAATATCGCTGACCACTAGGTTTAGGTCCATCCGGAAATATGTGCCCTAGATGGCTTCCACATCTTCCACATTTGACTTCAGTTCGAACCATCCCGAAAGATCTATCTTTCTCAAATTCTACGGCATCAGGATGAATGGGATCCCAAAAGCTGGGCCATCCTGAACCAGAATCGTATTTAGTTTCTGAGGAGTACAAGTCATTACCGCAGGCAGCACACTGATAGATTCCTTTATCTTTATTTTCTAGTAGTGCTCCAGTCCAGGGTCGTTCGGTCCCTTTTTCTCGGAGAATGTGATACTGTTCTTCTGAAAGCTCCTTTTTCCAATCTTCCTCTGGTTTGTCGATCTTTTCCATAATTCCTTAACAGGTTTGTTTGTATAACATAATTCGAGGCTTTTGGTTGTCTTATTCTCCCAAAGATTGAGTTAATCGAAGATTAGTATTATCTCTACCGATAAGAGTCTTTTTTTACTACTTAAGTTGGCTATTGGCCACCCATCACTTAAGCTATTTTTTGTGAAACTATAAGTCATCTTTTCGTATAACCAAGGTAGGACTTAATCTACTGAATTCACATGAAAAGGAAACTCATAATTATTCTTTCATCTGTTGGAATACTTACCACAGCTATTCTATTAGCAGGCTTTTTTGCTGGGCAAAAGGAAAAGCCGACAGAAAACGAAGTTGTCGCATTGAAGAAGACGGTTGATACTCGCGAGGTAAACTACCAGACAATTCAAACGGATGTAGTGGTTTTCGGTAGAGTGGAGACTAGTCAAACGTTAGATCTACTTTCGGAAGTTTCCGGAAGGATGTATGAAGGGAATGTCAGATTAAAGGAGGGACAGAGGTTCAAGAAAGGAGACCTACTCTTCTACATCGATGACCTAGAACCATCCCTAAATCTCAAGTCTACAAAAAGTAATTTTCTAAGAGATTTGGCGAGTATTCTTCCTGATTTGAAGATTGATTTTAAGGATAATTTTGCTGTCTGGAACAACTATTTCAATTCATTAGATATCGA
>JABSPG010000718.1 GCA_013214445.1 Ekhidna sp.
TTATTCAAAGGAGTCCAAGCAACTGGATCAACATTTCCTGAGTTTGTTGCTGTGACGTCAGTAGTCAACCTCAACCCTCCGTCATTCCCTGAAATCAAAGCATTCTCTTCAGGTAACCAAGCAATCACATGTTGGTCTGGGTGATGATTTTCGTACAAAAACGATGACTGTCCATATCCTCCAATCCAAGAAGTATTTGCAGAGCTTGCAAATCCGTCTGTCGAACGATAAAGATTTGTAGCACCTATGATGACAAAATTTTCATCTTGAGGTTTTACAGAAATAACCAAGTTATATCCTCCCTGAGGGTTCCATCCTCCAGGGCCAACTCCACCAAAATCAGGAATATTGGCAGAGCGATCTTCCCACGATTGTACGCTTCCATCATATTTCCAAACACCTCCATCTTCTCTCAATACATATAATATTGATTCGTTTGATGGTGCCAATGCCATTTCTATACGATCGCCTGTACTCAACGCAAAACCAGCGTCGGTAAGATTTGTCCAAGAATCTCCATTGTCAGTGGAATTAAATATACCTGCATTGTCAAACGCAGCGTAAATAACCCCTTCAGAAGAGATAATAACATCTGCCCACTGACCTGATGATTGCAGTGCGAGGCTAAAAGAATCTCCTCCATCAGTTGAAATATAAATACCTCCTATGGTAGCTGCTATTATATTACCATTAACAGGATTGACCACTATTTCGTGCACTATATCAAAATCACTATCAAATAATGCTTCATTTGTAGAAACAGTTGCAGGAAGCTGACTCCAACTGAGACCTCCATCCGTAGATTTGAATATGCCATCTCCCACATAGAAAGCGCCAGAACCGCTGGCGGAGTTACCTGCAACCTCTCCTGTACCATAGTACCAAGTAGAAGTTTCTCCTTCTCTTGTATCTTGGGCTATACAACTAACACTTTGTAAATCAGTAGTACTGGTGGTTTTAGACCATGTTACTCCTTGATCAGTAGATCTCCACATTCCGCCAGAAACACCACCACCCAATAACACATTTGCATCTGTGACGTCAATGGCAAAACCTCTAGTACGCCCACCAACATTGGTAGGACCTCTATTTACCCAACTACTAGTTTGATCACCTGGTGATAGAGTCGGAAATTTACTTTTTTGACTTCTCATGAACTCTAATTCCTTCAGCCGCATGTTTTTAGGAACTAAGCCTGTAGTAGGGTTTTGGGTTTTCAGAACTTCAAAAGCAGCCCTAGCCGAGGGATTATCCGTCCCTCTGTTCAATATCGAATTGTTAGAAAGTTCATCCTGATTAGAAATACCAACCGACGAGCTCTTTCGATTGCTCGCAACAGCATATTGCTGCAATATTGAATTTATTGATTGATTTGGAGGACGCTCTTTCTTGACCTCTCCGCTAAATAACACGCTGAGATCATTGGTTTTGGGGGTCAAAGGTATCCTCTTAATCTCCTGTCCGTCCAGGTCGAACGAATAGAAAATAAGAAGAACCATAATAATTGGTAGCGATCTTTTCATAACTAGCTATTTAATTAATTAAAAGTGAATATCGACTTGTAATATAGATTGCTTTTAGTTTTTCAAAAAATCAAACTCCACGTCACTTAAAATAATTTTACTATAACTGTTTTACTGAATTCGCAACCCATAACCATAAATTCACTACAAGGAAAAAGACTTATTTAAAAAGATATGAGTATCACTAAAGGTTATAGTATTTTTTTTACAAGCACTTCTTTGGGTGCTCCAGCTCGTACTAATGTTTGGGAGCAAATCAGCAAAGTGCTGTCTCCTGAATTTATGAGTAAGGCATCCGGATCATTTAAACGAATCCTTTCGTCTTCAGAAAAGTAGGTATTGAAACCAAATCCTTTTTTTATTATCCTCAGTGTCGCTGTATAAATACCTATCTCCACCTTTGTCAGGTCACTTGCTTGAATCACTGCCTCATCGGGATTTAGTTCAATATCTATGACATCCCCTGCAGGAGTTTCTTTCTTAGATATTTCTGAAGACTTAAAAGTGTTGATATTGCTAGCTGACTCATTTACATTTTCCACTTTGGCTGCATTCTTAGGACCTTGACATCCAAATACTAGAAAAAAGACATAGAAGATATTGATCAATTTCATTTTACTCAATTTATTAATCTTTAGGTACACATAAAGATAGCTTATTAACTCTATATATAAAATATACTAACCTCTTTTCTAAATAGAGCTAGGGGGCATGTAAGCTTCCCCTGAATTTGATCCACTCAAAATCAGAGTTCCAAACCTAGTAAAATTCTTCAAGTACCTGTCT
>JABSPG010000072.1 GCA_013214445.1 Ekhidna sp.
CAACGGGTAAGCATTATTTGCACGATCTACATCGGCCATTCTAAGTGAAGGATCGATTTCCACTGACTGAACTTTCCCCTCTACTTTCAACTCATAGAATGGATAAGGCCATGGCCAATCTTCCATGATCACACGTGTTGGAGTTTCCTCCTCCTCAGCTTTTTCACCTCGCATGATTTCTAAGGGGATGTAAAACAGCTTCTGCTCCCCACCCTCCAATGTGACAACCACGTCTAAAGGCATGGGATGAGCTCCGACCTTTTCAATAGTTATTACAGAAGAATTGTCTTTAACCTCTAATGATTTGATGGCATAGTCGATGGTATTGGTTGTCCCAATCCATTGCTCATTGTACCAATCTAACTCGAGACCAGATCGTTTTTCCATCACGCGTTTAAAATCGGTCGGATCAGGATGTTTAAAAGCCCATTGATGCCAAAGATCAAGCATCCCTTGCTGAAAAGATTCTTGTCCAATGATATAACTAAGTTGATGCAGGTAGATTGCCCCTCGAAGGTAAGTCGAAACTCCGTATGTTCCGTTTCTTTCGTAGTGGTCCCCATGTGTTGTCATCGGCTCTTGAAGATCCGCATCTACGAGCATCTGATAAGCACCATACGCACGTGACAAGGGATTCAGCTTGTTTTCATTAAACAGTTCATCCATTATCATATACTGGCAGTACGTAGTAAATCCCTCATCCATCCATGGGTATTTTGATTCGTTGAAAGCAAGGACTCCTTGATACCATGAATGGATTGCCTCATGCACAGTCACACTCACCAGACTTCTAAAATTTCTACCAGAGGTTATCAGTGTAGCCATAGGATATTCCATGCCTCCATCTCCCCCTTGAATAATGGTATAGTCCCTGTAGGGGTACTTCCCATTCATTTCATTCATAATCTGAAAAGTCCTTACAGCGTAGTTTTTCAAGCTATCCCAGTTTGCAGCCACTTCATTATCATCGTTTTGATAGATGAAGTGCAGATCAGGAAGACCATCTGTTTTCACTATATCATGTACATAGTCAGGGTCAGCGGCCCATGCGAAATCGTGCACCTGATCAACCTTAAATTTCCAGCTAAGCTTATTCCCTTTTTTTCTTTTTACTGGTTTAGACTTGTCTTCATACCCGTGACCAATCTCCTGTGGATTTTGAATGTATCCGGTACCACCGATCATATAAGCTGAATCAATATGAATGGTTACGTCGTAGCTTCCCCAGACAGCATGAAACTCCCTACCCACATATGGGTCTGCATGCCAACCGTGCTTATCGTACTCAGCTAGTTTTGGATACCACTGAGTCATCGAATAAGAAATTCCCTCTTTGTTGTTTCTACCTGTTCTGCGGATTTGAACTGGCACCTGCGAGTCAAATTTCATACTCAGTTTTGTGGCTTTGCCGGGCAAGAGGGGTTTGGCTAATTCTACCTCCAAAATTGTCCCAACGACCTCATATGATAGATTCTTACCATCCTGCTTCAATTCATTTATTCGATGGTAACCAATTTCATTCTCTTTCAAATGAAAGATTCTATCCTTAACTCGTCGATCCGGATCAGCGATGGTTCTAGACCGGATATCCATCATACTACCGGGCTGAAAAGCATTGTAGTAGAGATGGTAAAAAACCTTTGAGAGCGTATCCTCAGAGTTATTCGTATACATGATATCCTGGACTCCCTTGAATTGGTGATTCTCCGTATCAAAATCAATGTCCATTGTGTAGTCTACCCTTTGCTGCCAGTATCCTTTTTGGGCATGGGCTTCAAAAACACCAAGCACGAAAACCAAAAGGAGACCACAAATAATATGGGTAGTGTGATTATCAGTAAGAGTAGTTTTTTCAGGATATCTCATTGTATTGCCAATTTTTCGGCTAATAAAATACTTGTTTGCTTCTTTTACTAACCAACATTTGATGATCGGCTAATAGCTGGTTTTATCTAACATTCGCAATGCAAAGCAATGATGGCAAAGCTAGGCATCATCACTTTATTCAGAGTTGAAGGACATCTTAAACGTTGTACCTTTTCCCTCTTCACTTTCAACAGATATTTTACCCTTGTTCATTTTGACAAAATCATACACAATATTTAGACCTAAGCCGGTTCCTTTTTCCCCTTTCGTCCCTTTAGAAGAATGATCCATATTGAGAGAGAATAAACTATCTAGCTTCTCTTCAGCGATTCCGGTACCGGAATCTGAAACAAATACAAACAACTCAGCATCAGTCTGAGATACTCCTAGTATTATCTTCCCACCCTCCGGAGTAAATTTGATGGCATTTCCTGTCAGATTCCTAAGTATAGTTAGAAAAGTATTTTTATCCAGGTAGCCATTAACCTCCGGATCTCCTTCTTTTGCCAATTCAATTGACTTGTTTTTAGCTTGTGGAAGAAGTGTAGCGATCGTTTCATCAATACATCCCATGACATTTAGCAATAAAGGATTGTATGGTATACCTTCTTGCTCTTTGATTGCCCAAGTTAGTAGGCTATCCATTAAATGATGAGCTCTATCTGAAGACTCCTCCAGCATATGACTTATGGAGTGGAGATCATCTTCCCTTCGGATATTCTTTTTTGAGATGTAGTCTTCTAGCAAATATTGAATTCCAGCAATTACGCTCATAGGACCTCTCAGGTCATGAGCTATAATTGAAAAGAACTTATTCTTAGTCTTATTCATATTAGCTAGACGATCTCGCTGATTCATTACTTCAATATTGAGTCTCTTCAGTTTGTGATAGAAAAAGGTAATGAGAATGATAAAGAGTATAGAAATAGATAGTCCCACAAACATCACTTTTTGCTGCCACTTCCTCTGATCGAGCGCCGTTTCCAACTGGATTCTCTCTCTCTCGTTTACAAATTGAATAGAATCTCTTTCCTGCTCAAACTCGTGTTCAGCTTCAATACGAGCGATCTGCTGCACCTGTTCTATATTGTTAATACTATCATTTACTTGTTGAAACTGTAAAAAAGCCTGATAGGCTTCTTTATAATTCCCGGCAGCCGCCTCTGCCTCTGCCAATTTCAATGAACTTTTCTCGATGTTTTTTGCTGCACTATTTTGTGCAGCTAATTGAAGCGACAAACGAAAATAGTTTGCAGCCTTCGTATAATCGCCTCGTTTTAATTCAATCGAGCCTAGGCCTGTCAATGGATAGCTCTTATCACCACCAGTTCCTCGAACTTCATTCATTTTCAGTGATTTTTCAAAATACTTAATAGCAGTATCATGATCTCCAGTTTGTGTGTAAATACCACCAAGATTGTCATAGCTAGCTATCATACCTGCTATATCATCAAGTCCTGAAAAAATATCCAGCGCTTTTAAAAAATAAGGTTTTGCCTCTTCAGGACGATCCTGATCCAGATACACTCCACCAATGTTATTATTTGTTTCAGCAATGCCCCTGATATCATTTAAACCCTCTTTGATGGCAATCGATTTTTCAAAAACCTTGAGTGCTTTTTGAAAATCATTGACCTGTTTATGAATGATACCAATGTTGTTATAGGCGGTGGACATACCACGCTGGTTATCTAGCTGCTCACTCAAATCAAGATAACGATACAGACAATCCAACGCCTTACCGAAATGTCCTATTTTTTCGTAAATCACACCCATATTATTAACTGCATTGGCGACCCCTTTTTGATTTCCAAGCTCCTCTTGTATATATAAGGATTGTTCGTAATAATCAATTGATAAGAAAGAGTCACCTTGGTAGTTTGCTATAATTCCCATCACATTAAGTGCGTCTGCCTTTCGGACGAGATAATTACACTCTTCTGATTTTGTAACCACGTCTTCAAAAACTGATTTCGAAGTTTCAAAATGTGATCGGAAATACAACATAACTCCTTGATGGTATAAGGCATCCACTTCTCTCTCGGGATAGTCTATCTTTCTTGCCAGAGTAATGGCCTCTTTAACATACTTGAGTGTATTCAAAGAATCTGATACTCTCAAAGTCTCCGCTAGCTTAACGTAAATTTCTAAGCGCTTCTTTGGTGAGTCTATTGTCTTCAACAGATTCTCAAGAGAATCTATTTCTGTTCTTTGCTGTGCAGCAAGTGAATGGATCCAAAAAGCAAGGGCTAAAGTGACGAAAATCAATCTCATCCATTTAAGCTAGGTAACATAAACTAAAAGAGCAATCAGAAATACCCAATATTTCTAATTTTGAAGGATCCAATTTGGTCACTGGGACCATCTACGACACAAAGAGATAGGTAGTAAATAAGAGTTCAAGACCATAAACTTACAAGCCTAAAAACTACCAAGTAAAGCGGATTGGACACTTTGGAGTGTTCAAAGAGCAGTTTAAAAGTACCATTTGGAAAGACCTACTGAAGGAGATCACCAACTAAATTTTACAGCACAATAAATTTCAAATATTTGATAATCAGTATATTACTAACTAAATAAGCTTTACGCTAAGAATTTCATTGATATGAAACTATCAAACATACTCTTTTTATTCTTGCTTCTATCCAGCTGCTCCAGCGATACTGAAGAATCTCCTGACCCACAAGATCCTGCGGATGAACGGAATTTCTTAATGGGTTTTACTTCGTGGAGTTTTGGACCTAATGTCCAAGACGTAAATGATACGTACACATTCATTAGTGATCATGGAGATATATACGCAGAGCATGTAGACAATAATATTCCATGGAACGCATGGATCAATGATCTTGAATTGCCAGAAGCTTTTACCAATGAAATAAGAGGGAAAGCTGAAAAGAAAATCGCTGGCAAACAATTCCTTCTCTCGGTAAGCTTACTCCGATCCAGTAGAGACGAACTTGCCTTCGATTTTGATGGAAGCATTCCTGCATACGGCAGTCTTGATGATCAAAGTATTAAGGACGCCTACTCCAAACATGTAGAATACTTAGTAAGACAGTTAACTCCCGACTACCTGGTAATCGCCATAGAAGTTAATGAACTGAGACTGAATGCCCCTGAAAAATGGGAGGGCTATAAAGCACTTATTTCTGACGTCAAGGCAAGAATTAAAAACTCCTACCCCACCTTGAAGATTTCAGAGTCCATCTCACTTCATAACTTGATTGAACCCGAAGTGTCCGATGTGGCATCTTACACCTCCGAGATGTTTAATCACATGAATCAACTGGATTTTGTGTCGATCAGCTTTTATCCATTCTTCAAAGGACAAAGCACCGAACCTCAATTTCAAGAAGCATTTGATTTACTACATACCAATGTAAATCCCCCAATCGCATTTGTTGAAACCGCCCACCTTGCAGAAGACCTTAACATTCCGAACTTAAATGTTTTCATTCCTGGAAATGAGACCTCTCAAAAGGTTTATTTAGAAACGCTCTTGAAAAACGCAGATAATGAAGGATATGAATTCATCTTTGGTGGGCCCATCGTGATTTTGATACCCTTTGGGAGACCTTTCCAGACGAAGTAAAGGATCTTGGGAGGATATGGAGAGATACCGGATTACTAGATGAGAACGGAGCACGGAGACCTGCATTTACCACCTGGTTAGAAGCATATCAAAACTAATATTTGGCATTCAAATTTTGGTAATTGTATCACCGTTTGCATCAACACGCTAAATAAGATGCTAGTGAAAATGACTTAAATGGGTAACTTCAGTAACGAACTTCAATCTAATACCCTTCGACTACTAAGTATGACTACAACACCAGAGCATGATGCCAAAATAGCCAAACTAACTTTCTCCTCCGTATATCCGCACTATGTGAGTAAAATAGAAAAGAAAGGACGTTCTATAGAAGAGTTGCACGTGGTGATCAAATGGTTGACTGGATTCGATCAAACCAGACTCCAGGAACTCATTGAAGAGAAGGTAACCTTCAAGACTTTTTTCGAGCGTGCCAACCTAAACGAAAACGCTAAACTAATAACAGGAGTGATTTGCGGTTATCGTATCGAAGAGATAGAAACCCCGCTGACAAGGCAAACCCGCTACCTGGACAAAGTGGTCGATGAACTAGCAAAGGGCAAAAAGCTCGAGAAGATTATGCGTTAGTCCATTTGCAGCACTTCACAAAAGAGATTTGTAAGCGGAATCGGCACATAAAGATCTTGATCAGATTTTTCATGACCTAGCCAAGAGAGAAAGTCACTATTCATGCCTTAAACTGTCCGAAGGATTGATCTGGGCCGTTCTTATAGATTGAATTACAACTACAACTGCAACGAGAAAAAGAGTCAAAACTCCTGCAAGAAATACATGGTAATAATTTGGTTCTATGCGGTATGCAAAGTTGTTAAGCCACTGGCTACCAAAGTACAATGAAACAGGAACCGCTAGTGCTGTAGCAAGCGCAATCATCGCAATGTAGCTTCTGTTTAATGTCAATAGAATATCATATACTGAAGCGCCAAAAACCTTCCGGATACCCATCTCCCTTTGTCTACTTAGGGTCACAAAACCAACAATCCCAATTAAACCCATCACTGCAAGTATTATACAAACACCTGTTAGGAAAGTGGCGAGGAAACCAGCGTTTTGTTCTTTCTTATACAGTTGTTCAAGATGATCATCTAAAAAAGTAAAATTGAAAGGACGGTCAGGTTCTATTTCTCGGTAAGCTGACTCAATAAAGCTTATCGTATTTAGCCAATCATTAGATTCTAGTTTAAGAATGACATTATAAATCCATTCTGGATTGCTTCGTACTTCGATCAGTAATGACTGAGAGGGGTACTTCAGACTGAAATAATCAAAGTCCTCAACAATACCAGCAATCGTGTAGTGCTGTCCATTTCCAAACTGTTCGTTTTCCCACTCAGGTTCCAGTATCAAGGTTTCACCAGCTAGCTCATTCACCGGAATACCTTTGACTTTGGCAAGTTTAGCCGCAGCTGTTTGATTGATTAACAGGACACTATCTTGCTCTTCTAGTATTCCAAAGGCGTCTGATTTTATTCCTAGAACCTCCATAGAACCCAGAGAGGTGTATATGTGAGTTCCATCAGAAAGCACCTCCTCCGTACCATCCATTTTGTATGTGAGCTGATTATACATTTCTGCACCAGGAACCATCCCATTCCCGATGTTTAGAACCTCTGGCAACTTCCTCAGCTCAGCTGCTAATCTGTGAAAGTTCTCTTTGCCACTGATAGGAAAAAATAGCACACCTTCCTTATCGAATCCTAGTTCCTTATTTTGAACATAGCTCATCTGATTTTTGATAATCAATGTAATGCTCATTAAACCCACCAACATAAAGAATTGAGCTGTTAAGAGTGTGTTTCTAAAATTCCAGAATCTACTCACACCTAAAGAATTTAGTTTCCCTCTAAATAGATTATTCAGTGATTTCCGACTGAAGAAGATTGCAGGATACAGTCCACTAATCAGACCTGTGAGTACAAGTATGAATCCTAAAAACATCAAAATTCGAGATTGAAAAAGCTGCTCTCTCATCATCTCTACTTCCATCAAATCATTGAATGTGGGAAGACCATGATATACCAATAGCCAGACAATGGGAAAGCAAACTAGTGTCAAGATCACGGCCTCAGTTAGAATCTGTAGCTGTACATCCTTCATTCGAGCTCCTAGCAACTTTCTAACTCCCAACTCCCTTTGTCTCGACGCATATATGGCAATGGAAAGATTCGTGTAGTTAGTCCAAATAATTAACAAGATCACAATACCAGCAAATCCAAATGTGATTATATAGGCGTTATTAGCAATTGGTTTAAGTTCATACAGCATACCTCCTGTAAAATGAATATCGTGTAGAGGAACACTTTCAATTCCCTTACTAAGAACATCTTCAGTATAACCCGGATAGACCAAATCTACTTCCCCGTTTAGAGCAGAAATCACATTTCCAATATTTGCCTCTTTATTGATCTTCAGATAGGTGTATGCTCCCCAACTTGGAATAGACTTCTGGTAAACAATCATATTAAAGTCAAAATGTACGTTTCCTGGAACATCACGTACCACCCCACCTATTTGATAGAGTTTATCCCCGAGGCTAATTGTATTCCCTATTAGGGACAATTTGTCCCAATCGGTACCGTAGAATTTCTCTACTGCTGATGCTGTGAGTACCACCCTATCAAAAGCGGAAAAAGCCGAAGAAGTAGATCCCTGGAGAAATTCTTGAGGAAACATCTCATTAAATTCTTGGCCAGTATTGGTATATAAGAAATCCTTCATGACAAACTTCTTTTCCCCTATTGAAACATAGGTATCCTCATTTGGCCCGATGGACGAATGAGAAGGAACAAAGTGGCACCCAACACTTACCTCCTCATAATTGGTGACATGCTGGAGTAGTCTCATCTGAGTCTCATGGTCCGACCCATAATAGTCATTGAAAAACATACATGTATAGGTCTGATCCCGATAATTATTAACCAAGCGATAGATATTCTCTGAGTCTGGTTGCATTTGATCATAGGAAGTTTCGTGCTGAAGGTAGATGGCCAACATAAGTACAGTAGACATGCCAATAGAAAGCCCCAATAAGTTGAGGGCAGTAAATCCCCTGCGCTTGATTAGGTTTCGGACCGCAATTTTGAAGTAGTTTTTCACCATCGGGATATATTGTTTAGTTCTTGAGTATTTTTCAAATGAGTAGGGTCGGAAAAATTTCAGAACATCACTGAAATACCAGATCCTTGCACGAGTAGTGCCTATGCTTTTAGCACGAAATCGATAAGCTTCTTCAAGATCACCTTGTATTTCTTCAATTAGATCTTCAGCACAAAACCATCGAAGAAATTGGGTAGCTAGCCTAGGTGGGTTATGATTGGAATTGTTCATGACAAATCAGGAATTTGAGACCAAAGTACCTGTCTTGAGTCTTTTATTGTCCGTATGACTTCTTTACCGACGGGAGTAGAAGAGAAAATACGTTTTCTACGACCTCCCCTTTCTTCGCTCGCTCCTCCCATAGCGGATGTAATGAGTCCTTTCTTTTCAAGTCGCGAAAGGACAGTATGAATTGCACTAATAGAAATAGATTTTCCAGTATGATTCTTATACTCCTCACTTACCGAAAAACCATAGGCATCATCCGTCATTGTCATGATCAATAACAAAACGGTTTCTTCGAGATATCCTAATTGCTTCATTTATTCAATATTTGTAGAATAAATATACTAAGAAACAAATCATTTGTTCAACACTTGTAGAAAAACTTTTACGGAAAAAGTAGGTTCTGATTTCGTGCAGCGTCTACACTACGAAAGTTCATTTATAAATCATGAGCTACCCTGGATAGTATTAATCCATGGAGCAGGTGGAAGTATCGCAACTTGGAAACTGCAATGGCAGGGACTCAGCAACCATTTTAATCTCTTAGCAATTGATCTACGTGATCATGGTAAATCGAAGAACGTAACTCCACCATATGCTTCCTACAACTTCGAAATCGTATCCAATGACATCATCGATGTACTGGATCATGAAGGAATTGACAAAGCACATTTTGTAACACTCTCTTTTGGAAGTGTGATGCTGCAGGCATTGCATCAAAGAAGGCCCGATCTTATCCAAAAGATGGTAATGATTGGAGGTGTTTTCAATGCCAATTGGATGATAAAGGGGTTTGTTCACTTAGCCCGCTTTTTCAATTTATTCCTATCATTCAAATCAATGTATAGCACTTTTTCCTACCTATTGATGCCTAGGAAGCGAAATCAAGTGGCAAGAAGGGTTTATCAAATGCAGGCAAGACGGCTCGCAGAGGAGGAATACTTGAAATGGCTTGGTCTTTACAGCGAATTTTTTATGCTATTAAAGAAATTTCATGCGCAAGAAATACAGAATGATATTTTGGTACTCATGGGTGTGGATGACTATCTATTTTTACCCAGTGCAAGAAACTTCTCAAAAAATAGAGATCAAATCAAGCTAAGAATTGTTGCGGGTGCTGGTCATATCTGCAACATAGATAAACCCGCTGAAGTGAATAAACAGATTACTGACTTCTTAAATACTCAACAAGACCAGCAAGGAATACCAGAGACCAAAGTACGGTACGATACCAATTGACTCTGACTAAGGAATGGGCTGCTTCATTTACGCTTCTTCCCATATCAATTTGGCTGTGAAGAGGAACAGCAAAGAAAAAAGTATTCACCCAGGCAAGCCCTATGAAAACCACCACAGCTACCTTCAACCATGTAAAGTCAGAGATCAATCCACCACCATGAATAGCCACCTGCGCTAGCATCAAGGGCATGACAATTATGGATATTGCCGTGGTATATCGACTGTGCCAATTGACCAAATCAGATTCTGAAAAATAGGTAAAGCTTGGATAGACTACTAGCTGCGTCATCCATATCAAGATGACTAAACCAAAATCGATAAGCAGTTTGTAAAGCATAGAAAAGGAACTACCTATGAACCAATCTGTTTTGTCAGTTGACGAACTCTATTCGCAGACCTACACCCAAAATCTCTTTCCCATTCACCCAGGTGGCGACTACATGAACTTCAGCATCACTATCTAGGGCTATGCTAATCTCTTCTGCCAGCTTTTTATTGAGGTAACCAATTTGGTTTCCTTTTGAAGATAAAACCTGAATAGCATGGGGATCAAAAGGATTACCTGGCTCTTTCCTCAAACTCAACCTATCTCCTTCAGCGACCTCCTCATGAATAATCTGCTGTCGAGAAGTATCATCTGCATTATCTTTAGACACCCCAACAACTTTAGTTTCATAGACAAATACTGATGGGATCTTTATAACCTTAGCCATTGAACAAATTTATATATGAGAACTTTCTCCTCAGCTCTGCTCATCATTATCGCTACGCTAACAAGTGGGCAGGACATAAATAAGATTGCCGATCAACATATTCAGGAGAATGGCATTCAAATTCTGAAAGACTTTGAGAAGCTGCTTACCATGCCCAATGTGGCATTTGACCTTCCCAACATCAATAAGAATGCAAACCATATAAAACAAGAACTTGAAAAACGAGGTGTAGAAACCAAGCTATTAAGGATGTTAGGCACCCCTCCCATTATCTATGGGTACTACCCAGTCAAAGGTGCAAAAAGAACACTGGCATTCTATGTACACTATGATGGACAGCCCACCGATCAATCAAAGTGGACCCATAGTCCTTGGACACCCACATACTATGACAAAGCAATGTACGAAGGTGGAAAGCCCATTGACTTTCCTCAAAAGGTCAATGAAATCAAAGATGAGCATAGAATTTACGCTCGGTCAGCAGGTGACGACAAAGCGCCAATCATAACCATACTCACCGCGCTTGACTTGATTCGAGAAAACAAGTTAAAGATGCATTCGAACCTCGTATTCTTTTTTGAAGGACAGGAAGAGGCTGGAAGTAAGCAACTAAGGCAATATTTGGATGACAATAGAGATCTTGTAGATGAGATTGACCTGTGGCTATTCTGTGATGGACCAATCCATCAGTCTAGAAGGCCTCAGTTAGTATTTGGAGTGCGAGGAGTAACTGGCATGGAGATCACCACCTATGGGCCGAATCGACCACTACACAGTGGCCACTACGGAAACTGGGCTCCTGTTCCGGGGCAACTACTTTCTAATCTTATCTCGAGCATGAAGGATCACGATGGAAATATAGTGATCGAGGGATTCTACGACGATGTGGAGCCGCTCACAGATTTGGAACGACAAGCATTGGATAACATACCAAACATCGACAGTCAGTTGCAGACTGAACTTGGGATAAACAACCCGGAGGGCACAGAATCCTACAACGAGCGATTACTTAGACCCTCACTAACTGTAAGGGGATTAAGCAGCGGAAATACCGGAAAACTTGCTCGAAATGTCATCCCCTCTTCGGCCACTGCCTCTATTGGAATGCGGCTGGTCAAAGGCTGTGATCCAGAAAAACAAAAAGACTTAGTTGAGGCTCACATAATTAAGCAGGGTTTTCATATAGT
>JABSPG010000719.1 GCA_013214445.1 Ekhidna sp.
TAAGGATGATACCGCTGAAGCTAAAATGAGAATCATGGGTGAATGCGGACTTCATGTGGTAGAATCACCCGCAGACATTGGAGAAGTAATGAAAAAAGCGCTGAGCTAAGATCAAACTTAGTGAATGATATCAAGCCCCTTCGTGGGCTTTTTTTGTGTCCCATGAATTTCAAACTAAAAAATTAGTTGATATTTTTTGGATGTTTAAACTAAATATTTAGTTTTGAAACTAAGTAATTAGTTAATTGAATCTATGAAGCAACTAACACACGCTGAGGAAGAGATTATGCAAATCCTCTGGAAGCTAGAAAAAGCTTTTGTAAAAGAGATTGTTGAAGAGTACGAGGCACCAAAACCTGCTTACAACACCATTTCTACACTTGTCAGAATCATGGAGAAAAAAGGGTTTGTGGGTTATGAGGCGTTTGGAAAATCGCATCGATACTACCCACTCATTGAAAAAGAAGCCTACAGCAAAAAACATCTTAACAGGTTTGTTGATAAATACTTCAGTGGATCCTACAAGGATTTGGTTTCATTCTTTACTAAGGAAAAAGAAATGAGTGTGCGAGACCTTGAGAAGCTCTTAGAAGAACTAAAAAACAAGGAGTCATGATCATTTATCTAGTTGAGTTTGCAATCCTACACATACTGTTTTATCTGATTTACAAAGCTCTGCTCGCCAAAGAGACGCAGCTAGGCTTTCTTCGGCTGTTCATATTGGGATCAAGTGCGATAGCTCTGACGCTACCTTTGATGAAGATTCCCACAAAAACAAACTTTCCGACGATCGATACGGAGGCAATACTGTTGCCTGTATTCGATACTTCTGAGCAGGTTACTACTGTTACTCCGTGGTATCTATACGTTCTTGCGGTTGTTTCCGTCCTGCTTTTCTTGAAATTGGCATTGAACCTGACCCAGATATATGGATGGTATAGGCAAAGTGAACCAGCACTACACCAAAACATTACTATCAGAAAAGTAAGCGGATTACAAAACAGTTTCACCTTTTTGAAATGGATCTTCATAGATCCAAAGAATTTTGAAAATCCAGTGGATATCATCCGTCACGAAGCAGGACACGCACGGAAGCTCCATACCGTCGATCTACTATTTTTCAATCTTCTGAGTATATGCTTCTGGTGGGTACCTACCATATGGCTTATGCTAAAGGAACTAAAGAATATTCATGAGTTTGAAGCGGACGCTTATGCGTTACGAATTGACAACAAGACTTATACAAAGACCTTGGTGCACTGCACCTTGAAAGCGCATGGAATGGACCTGGCCAGTTCATTCGATGACGCTCCTATTTTTAACCGATTAAATTTTATGAAAAAAATGAAAAAGAAAATTAGTGTTTGGAAAGTGGCCAGCATCGCAATGCTTGTTGCTGTATCAGGAGTGATGTTTGCTTGCGAAGAGGAAATTGAAGCAGAACTTACGGAGATCATTGAGGAAAGTAATTTGCAGACCGAATATTCTGCCGATGTACAAGCTGCATTAGACCAACTAAGAAAAGAGAATCCCAATGAAAAATATGCAGTTGTTGAAACATTGATTGACAATGAAGAAAGTGTCAAAAAGCTCAATTCGTACGACCCTGATCAAATTCAGCGATTATTTGTAGAAACTAATGATGGTAAAAAATCAGTTGTCATGATTGTAAATCAAGCATCTAAACTGTTCGAAAAGAGTATCGAAATACAAGAGCAAGCGCCAAATGAGGCTTTTACTATAGTGGATGAAACGGCCTCTTTTGTGGGAGGAATAGAAGCCTTTGGCCAATACCTTGGTTCAAATTTGAAATATCCGAAACAAGCTGAGAGAGAGGGAGTGGAAGGGAGAGTCTATGTTCAGTTTGTAGTCATGGAAGATGGAAGTATTGCTGATGCAACTATTGTAAAGGGTATCGGAGCAGGGTGCGACGCTGAGGCACTTCGAGTGATTCAAGAATCTCCAAATTGGGTTCCTGGAAAAGTAAACGGAAAAACCGTAAAGCAGAAAATGATTCAGAATATCGTCTTTAAGCTACCAACCTAATTAACTCAGGAAGCTAAGATCAAAAAAAAGCCCCATAAATGGGGCTTTTCCTATTTCTGCTAGAATTCAGTTTTATTCAAAATGATATAAGAAAATCATGGTCGCTGTAAAGGCTGGCTTCTTCTCACCTTTTATTTCCAAAAGCGCGTCTACCTCTGCTTTTGAAATTCCTCTTAAGTTGACAAGTGTCTTGAGAGTTGCAGTGAGTTTGATCTCGCTATCCACTTTGACCGCTTGTCCGAACTTCAACT
>JABSPG010000720.1 GCA_013214445.1 Ekhidna sp.
GTTTTGCGGCCAACTGGGAACCCATTCCTTTTGCCGATCAGATAGACATAGAATGGTCAGATGATAATTTTGTAAGCGCTCCTATCGGGATCACAACAGCAGGAGATCCGAGCATTGGCACAGCATCCGTTGCTGCTACATTGACGGCAGGCACCCAGTACCAATACCGCATCAGCGTGACAGAGGCTGGGATGACCAGTCCGTATTCACAGCCAAGATCTTTCATGATACCGCCTGGCAATGCATTGGCTTTTGACGGAATTGATGACCATATTGTCGCTCCACTTGCTACAACTCAACTCAATGACTTTACATTCTCTGCTTGGGTGAAACCGGACGCTTTACCAGTGAGTAGTTCGGTTATTGTTTATAACGGAAATAGCGCACTCAATGGTTTTGGGCTGGTGTTAATGAATAGTGGTCGTTTGGCCCTCCTTCGTGGCACGATTGCCTTTGACGAAATTGATTATACGCCAGAAATAGGCCAGTGGACACATGTCTCCATTTCCTTTAGTCCAGGCGGGACAGCCTGGACAGTGTATATAAATGGTGTTAGTACTCCATTTTTAACTACACCAGCTGGCTACAATGTTCCGTCGGGTAACTTTTTGATTGCTGATGGTGCCGGTGGTTCTGATGCATTTGCCGGAGAGGTTGATGAGGTTAGCTTCTGGTCTAGTGCTCAGTCTGTTTCCACAATCCAGTCAGGGGTTTATAGCTCATTGGTAGGAAACGAGACGGATTTGACGTTGTATTACCGATTCGATGAATCCACTGGAACTAATTTACCTGACTTAGCAGGGTCAAATGATGGTACGTGGACGGGTGCCTCTTCAGGTGTATCTACACCTCAATGGACAACCTCTGGTGCCATGTCTCCAACACTGTATCAAGCTACACAAGTGTCGACGGGAGGATTTACTGCCAACTGGGAAGCCATCCCTTTTGCAGATCAGGTCGATATTGAGTGGTCAGATGATAATTTTGTAAGCGCTCCCCTGGGTTCTACAGCAGCTGGGGATCCTAGCATTGGCACAGCATCCGTTGCTGCTACATTGACGGCAGGCACCCAGTACCAATACCGCATCAGCGTGACGGAGGCAGGGGGGACTAGTCCGTATTCACCGCCAAGATCTTTCATGATACCGCCGGGGAATGCATTGGCTTTTGACGGAGCGGATGATTTTGTTCAGGTACAGGATAACGATGACTTCATTTTTGGAAGTGCCATGACCTTAGAAGCATGGGTGAAGATGGAGCCTACTGATCTTCAAAGTGTCATTATCAATCACGTAGACCTTGGTTCGCCGTTTACTGGATTTTCCTGGGATATCGGATTTGAGAGTGATGCGCGTATGGACCTCTATGTGGCAGATGCCAGTAGTGGACAGTGGTTTCAGGAGACCACCACTGCACTTAATGATGGGGTATGGCACCACGTAGCAGTAACCTACAATGGGGCTACCGCCATTTTCTATATTGATGGACAAGAAGCGAGTCAATCTACCGGTTCTGCCATTGCCATCGGAAACTCTGTCAATGACCTATACATAGGTGTGGCACAAAACTTTGGTAGAAACTTCGAAGGGAATATTGATGAAGTTAGGATGTGGAGTTCTGTGAAAAACGAAACTCAAATACAGACTAGCCTGAGCGATCCCTTGATTGGAAATGAAACGGATCTTGTGGCCTATTATCGATTTGATCAAACCTCTGGGACTTTGCTAGCTGATAATGCAGGCATCCATGACGGAACTTTGTTTAATGGTCAGACGAATACACCTGCAGCGGATGGAATCACAGAAGGACCACTTTGGCAAAATTCGCAGGCCCTGACTCCAGTTCCGAGTGCCCCTACCAGCCTCGTTGCTTATTCCCTAGATGGCACAAATATCACCCTGGAGTGGGACGCCTCAGGAGTAGGTTTTGAAGACGGATTCAAAGTATACCGATCTGCGGACTATGGTTTTGCGGTCGAGCAGGAGGTTGCTGGCCTTTCACTTGGAGCAGATACCACTACCGTCACATTTGCTGAGGATGCTAGCAGAAGGTTTTATAGGGTAGCGGCTTATAATGTGGGCGGGGAGTCCAGAACCTCTTCTGAATTTGCCACTACTGAACCATTTCCTGCATTCGCTGGAGATTTCACGGATGATACCGACAGAATAACACTATCGACTCCATCATCTTTCAACGGAAACCTGATCTCTGCAGAAGCTTGGATTAAGACGACTAAAACTTCACTAAGTAGGGTAATCATCAATGGTGATGGTGGTAATCAAAGATGGTCACTGGG
>JABSPG010000721.1 GCA_013214445.1 Ekhidna sp.
CGAGCAATCTGTTAACGCGTTGGTAGTCCGAAGTCACTGCCGCAAAGAAATTCAAAAAAAAATGGCCAAAAGTCTCGGGAAAAATCCTAGGTAGGGTTGAGGCCACGAAACCCAACATAGATAAATATATGGAATTTGGACAAAAGTTCCAAGTATTGTAAGATAGCTAAAGCAACTAGCAAGCTATTAAAATAAATCCTATTTATAGGATAACTAATCCAAAGTTGCAAGAAACTGTTAGGATGGGCTGAGATTTTAGTAGGGATGTTTAAGGGCCAGTTACTTGTTTAGGAATTTCTGCCACCTTGACCTGTTCCCCTACTTTCGACCAATACACAAAAGTTTTTAAGGATAAGTTATTAAAGCTATATTGATTAACTGAAAATCGAAAATTAATATGACTGTTAGTGTTTTTGCTAGAGGAAATAAATTTTTACGCCAGGGAAAGTTGGAGGAGGCGATCGCTTCTTATGAAAAGGCCATTGAGTTAAATCCCCAGTTTGCCTCGTCTTACCAAAATTTGGGGGACGCTTTAGAGAAGGTGGAACGTAAAAATGAAGCGATCGCTGTTTTTCGTCGAGCTGTGGCCAATTGTCCGGAGTCTCCCTGGCCTCTCTACAAGTTGGGGATGATTTTGGTTCAGCAAGGTCAGTTTCAAGAGGGGGTCGGTTATTTACGTCGGGCGATCGATCTCAAAAAGAATGTGCCTCAGTTTTATCTGGGTTTGGGAAGTGGGTTGGTGAAGTTGGGACAATGGTCCCAGGCAGTGGACTGTATTAATCAGGCTGTGGGGATGTGGGATGGAAAGGTAGGGATGTTGCCTCGGATGTTCCTACAGGCAGAGGCCGATTTTTATTTGGCAGAGGCTAAGTCTGGGCAAGAGCAATGGTCGGAGGCGGTGGAGTTTTATGGCCGGAGTTGGGAGGTTAATCCGGGTAGGGTTGATTGTTGCATGGGTTGGGCCAGGGCTTTGGGTAAGTTGGGACGATGGTCGGAGGCTCTGGAATTATATCGTCAGGGGACGGTTCTGTTTGAGGAGTCTGCTGAGGTATTGTTGGGTTTGGGTAAGACTTTGGGGGAGTTGGGTAGATGGGAGGAGGCTGTTGTTGAGTATGAGCGAGCGGTTAGTTTGGGTTTTACGGGACCTGAGGTGAGGCATTACTTGGGGTCTGCTTTGATGCAGTTGGGTAAATGGGGTGAGGCGGAGATTGAGTTGCGCAAAGCGACGGAGCTGTATCCCCGGTCTGCTATGGTTTGGCAGCAGTTGGGGAATGTTTTAAGGGAGTTAGGGCACAGAGGTGAGGCAGAGGCAGCTTATCGGCGAGCTGTGGAGTTAAAATCACGAAAAAATGGTTATGTTTCGGATTTTAGTAGCTCTCGGCCACAAATAAGAGGGGTTACTTCAACTTCTTTGACTAGGGGAAATACAGGGAAGATGGACCAGAAGTTTGATAGGAATAATCAAGGTCAAACAGATGGCATCTTAAAAAGTCAAAATCAAAGGTCAACTTGCCTTAATGTTCTTTTTGTGCTTTATGAAAGTATTGACTCTAACGGTGGGTATCATGCTCAACTCCATGGTTCTCGGTTGCTAGACCAAGGAGTTGATTGTCTGTTTGCGGTTCCTGAGAGTTCTGACAATGGGGATGTATTGGGACAGTCCCGGCATAATTTATTAAGTCCTGTTCGTATCTTACCATATTCTGCTCTTTCTATTCCTGGTTCCCGTTTACCTTTTGTTGATGGTCGTGGCCCTGATGTGATTCACGCTTGGACTCCCCGTGAGGTTGTCCGCAAATGTGTGGAAAGACTGTTGGAAGAATATCCTTGTCCATTGGTTATTCATTTGGAGGATAATGAGGAATATTTGAGTGCAGCTCAGGTGGGAAGATCTTTTGCTAAGTTGGTTAAGTTACCGGAAGTGGAACTGGATCAGCTTATTCCTGGCCATTGTTACCATCCTATTAAGGGTAAGGCTTTTTTGAAGCGAGCTCAGGGGTTGACTATGATTATTGAGACTCTTAAGGGTTTCAATTTTGGTAATGTGCCGGAGTTGGTGTTAGGTCCTCCTGTGGATGAGAGTCTGTTTTATCCTCGACCTATTAATCAAGATTTGCGTCGTTCTTTGGGTATTTCTGAAGGTCATGTAGTTTTGGCTTATACGGGTAATGTACATGGTGGCAACCGAGATGAGGTGGAACAGCTATATCAAGCTGTGGAAATTTTGAATCAACGGGGATGCCCGACAACTTTATTGCGTACTGGTTTGAATTATGAGGAAAT
>JABSPG010000722.1 GCA_013214445.1 Ekhidna sp.
TTGAAGTAAGTTAGGATGAAAGAGATTGACTACACCTTCCATATCTCATTGTATTCAAAGGTGTTAGACTTATTTATCCCTATCTAAAAAAATGACCTTCCTGAAGGAAACTGTCTTCGACAGACTCAGACTGACACTCTGTTTGAATAGGCACTCTCAGTTATGCCATGCTGAGGCACGAAGCATCTCTGTAGCTTTGAATTAGGATGCAATTAGAACCTAAAATAAAATCAGGGTAACCTGAGAATTAGGAACATCCTTGAATTCTGTGGCACTTAAACTAATTGTTCTCGCAGCAGTTATACTTCCAGTAATTATACCGATAAGGTGCTTTTTTGTGTCATGCTTAGGCACGAATCATCTCGTTAGACCCTTCGTTCCTCAGAGTGACATTGCTTTGAAGTAAGTTAGGATGAAAGAGATTGACTACACCTTCTATATCTCATTGTATTCAAAGGTGTTAGACTTATTTATCCCTACCTAAAAAGAATGACCTTCCTGAAAGAAACTGTCTTCGACAAGCTCAGACGGACATTCGTTTTGAATGGTCACCTTGAGTCATGTCATGCTGAGACACGAAGCATCTCTAACTAGCTTTAAGTGAGATTGTAACTAGACCTTGAAACCAGTTCAGGGTGACCTAAGAATTAGGAACATCCTTGAATTCTGTGACATTTAAACTAATCGTTCTCGCAGCAGTTATACTTCCAGTAATTATACCGATAAGGTGCTTTTTTGTGTCATGCTTAGGCACGAATCATCTCGTTAGACTCTTCGTTCCTCAGAGTGACATTGCTTTGAAGTAAGTTAGGATGAAAGAGATTGACTACACCTTCCATATCTCATTGTATTCAAAGGTGTTAGACTTATTTATACCTATCTAAAAAAATGACCTTCCAGAAGGAAACTGTCTTCGACAGACTCAGACTGACACTATGTTTGAATAGTCACTCTCAGTTATGCCATGCTGAGGCAAGAAGCATCTCTCAGTAGCTTTGAATTAGGATGCAACTAGACCCTGAAATACATTCAGGGTAATCTGAGAATTAGACACCCTTGAATTTGAAGGCACCAAAGCTAAGTTTTCTCGCCACAATTATACCTCCAACAGTCATGCTGACGAGGGTGCCTTTTTATGTCATGCTGAGGTACGAAGCATCTGTTACTCGAGGTACAACTAGACCCTGAAATAATTAGAAAGATCCTTGACTGATCCTGGTGTCACCCTGAGTCCGTCGAAGGGTAAGCATCAATAAACCCACCACTATACCCTTACCATTCCCCACTTACTTCTATCTTTGACCCCATGGGCATTAAAGACCTATTCATAACCCCCATTTACATCATTATTTTCATATTGGTAGCGTATTTCATACGACCATACGTCACCAATAAACAGACCAGGAAGTACTTTCTTCCTGCCCTTTGGATCCGTTTTGCAGGAGCAATTGCCTTAGGTTTGATTTATCAGTTTTATTATGGAGGAGGTGATACTTTTAACTACTTTATTCATGGCAGCAGATGGATTTGGCAAGCCTTTTTGGACGATCCCATACTAGGGTTAGAATTACTTTTAGACAATGGAGGAGGAAGAAGGCCCATGGAGACCTATCATTACAGCAAATACATATGGTATTATAAAGATTCAAAGTCTTTTACAATCGTTCGTCTTTCAGGACTGTTCGGGCTATTTACGCTGCATACTTATAGTTCTATTGCTTTATTTTTTGCAACCTTTAGTTTTTCCGGATTATGGGCATTGTACAGTGCCGTACAAAAAATGTATCCATCAAGTCGATATTTACATTTAGCAGTATTATTTGTGCCTTCGGTGATCTTTTGGGGTTCTGGTATTTTAAAGGATACTATTACTCTCGGTGCACTGGGCTGGTTGACATGGGCAATGATTTACTTATTGATTTTCGATAGGAAAAAGGTTTTGGCAATTACAATAGTCTTTCTTACCATTTTGATGATTCTGAAGATTAAATCGTACATCGTGTTGTGTTTCGTTCCAATGGTATTTGTTTATCTATATTCTCGCTACTTGTCGAAGATCAAAAATATCCTTGCGAGGATATTAGTTGCTCCGCTCCTGATTGTGGTGATCGGATCACTAGGTGTTCTTGCACTTAGCTATGCATCGACTGAAGAATATAACTTAAACAATGTTGCTGAAAGGGCAGCCATTACAGCTTATGACATACGATATGGGTGGGGGTCAAGGACGGGTGGAGATGGTGGGTACGATATAGGGATTCCCGACGGCTCTATTTCTG
>JABSPG010000723.1 GCA_013214445.1 Ekhidna sp.
GACGCCCAAGACCTTACGCTGACAGGCAACACCCTTTCTTTAACGGGTGATGGTACCGATGTGGATCTATCGGGTTTTGTCAATACCGACAATCAGGACTTGGATCTATCAGGTAACACGCTTTCCTTAACTAATGACGGCACGACGGTCGATTTATCTGGCTACCTAGATAACACGGACGCCCAAGACCTTACGCTGACCGGCAACACGCTTTCTTTAACGGGTGATGGTACCGATGTGGATCTTTCCACGGTTACGTTAGCAAGTGGACAGATATCAGGGTTAGGAACAGCTGCTACTCAAGATGTAGGTACAGCGGTAAATAACGTTTTACAATTTGCTACTGCTGCTACGTTACCTGCATTAAATGGTTCGGCCCTAACTAACCTGGAGTGGTCGAATATTGATAATATCCCAGGAGATATTGCTGATGGAGATGATGAGTTGTCCTTACCATTTTCTGCCACAGAGAATAATGCTTCTGATCTCTTCAATTTGACGCAAGAAGGTGCCGGAAGGGCAGGAGTGTTTGATGTGAACAATACAGGGTCAAATACTCCAGCTTTGGAAGTGAGCACAAATGGGGGTTCCGGTTCATACATAGCTCGTTTTATGAGGGATGTAGGTTCAGCTGGGCAAGGCATATTTGTAGATATGAATGGTGTGAATTCCAATGAGGAACCAGCTATTCAGGTAACGGGAACTACCACCGCATTGCAAGTTTTCACTGGTGCAGCTGAAGGGAACATTCTTCAGTCTGATGCGTCAGGAAACTTCACTCCGCAAGATGGTTTGACTGTAAACCCTGAAGGACGGAACAATGTATTTTCTCAGACCCTTTCAGGTACTGGAGGTTCCATAGATAATCTCAATGCAGCTGCAAATAATGTTCTCTTGGGTAGGACGATCGGAGGAAGCATCGATGATGGTTCGAGCAATGTTATGATCGGAGATATCATAGCTCCACCAGCTACAGATGCTAGTAATAATGTGCTTCTAGGTACAACAGTAACAACAGGTCTCACCTCCGGCAGCTCAAATATTGCACTTGGAAACAGCCCTGGTGGTGCACTAACGGAAGGAAATGAGAATGTTCTTATTGGTTCCAATACGTACACAGCACTTACTACAGGTTCATCCAATATTGGTATCGGAGCTGGTAGTGGGGGTACTGTTGTGACGACCGGTTCAGGGAATACCTCTATTGGAGATGGGGCAGAGATAGCTGGAGCTCTTGGAGGAACTGTCAATAATTTGGCAATTGGTACTGGAGCTCAATCTGGAGGTGGATCAACAGGAAATTCGGTAGCTATAGGTACATCCTCTGCTTCCGGTCAAGATAATTCCATTGCCATCGGGACTTCTGCAAATGCGCAAGGAACCAATGGTGTAGCAATAGGAGCGGGAGCATCTATCACTACGGGAAACAATAATATAGCCATCGGCGAAAACGCGAGTGTAGGAATTGTAACTGGGTCAATCGCCTTTGGCCACAATGCATCGGCAACTTCTAGTGGAGCGGTTGCCATTGGTGAAGATGCTGTTGCTGCGAAAACCAATACTTTGACTGTCGGTAGTGCAGCTAAACCTTACGCTCTAGAAACTACAGGTGCTCGGTACGTGTCAGTAAGGTCTCTTTCTGGAACCATCAACGAAAACGTCCAAGATACTGACTACATCTTGTATTTGGAAGGAGGAACCAACGGTGAAATTAGATTACCAGCAGCCTCCGCTGCAAATGTTGGAAGAAAGTTAGTGATCTGTACTGCAAGTACCGGTACCAATGTCGATTTGCGAACGCAGGGAGACCTACTGCATCTCTTTTTTGCGAATGGAGCACAGAATAGTATCACCATCCGTCGAGAAGCAATCCCTGGCAATGGAGCAATAATGAGTATAACTGTAGTCTTGGTAGCTCCAAATACATGGATTGTAACAGGTAGTGAAGGTGAACAATTTTAGCAGTACAGATGATGAAAGCTTTTTACTCAACTATCATATTTCTCAGCGCTATGACTTTGCATAGTCAGGTTATTCATTTTGGTGACAGTTCTATATTGTCACTGAGTAATGGAACTGTATTCTATTCAAACGCAAACAGCACAACTTTTGATGGTGCACTCTTAAGCGGCGGTAGGCTTTCGTTAGATGGTCAAGTAAATTTTAATGGTCCGCTCACCATTGAAGACACCTTGGTGACTATGGGCGATGCATCGTTTAATGGCCAACTTACCAATAATGGTGTGATCAGAAGTGGTGCTGACCTTGATTTTCAAG
>JABSPG010000724.1 GCA_013214445.1 Ekhidna sp.
GTGAGATGCTTGATATTAGGAATAGGCAACTTGCGGATATTACAAGCGCCGACGACTTTATCGTGAGTGATAAGCTAATCAGTTTATTGATGAGCCAAGTTTCTGAGAACAAAGATCTGATGCGTGTTTTTGAAGACCTTTTCGATGCGGATGGATCTGAAATCTATATCAAACCTGCAAGCGGGTACGTTGAGACAGGAGTTCCAATCAATTTCTATACAATTCTTGAATCTGCAGCCAGGAAGAATGAGGTTGCTATTGGATATAGAAATATCGAAAAAGCAAAAATGGCGGATGAGCAATATGGGGTGGTTCTCAACCCTAAAAAATCAGCAGAGTTTGTATTAGAGGAGAACGATATGGTCATCGTTCTAGCTGAAGACTAAGCATGCTGTAGTGCTTCCCTTATCTCTTTCATGGCTCTTCGCCTGTATGAATTTGGTTTACGCTCATTTAATTTGATGTTTTTGATGTAGCGCAGAAGGTCAATTTGTTGGCGACCATTTAGGTTTTGCACTGAAGATAGTATCTCCTTATCAAGCTTCCAGTAATTCATAGTAGATGTGGTTTATTTTACATAAACTGAATTTAATCCACCAAATCGAATGTCAGGATGATGTATCTAAGAAATTTGGTTGACTTTTATCAATGCAATTAAGCCGTGATTAGGCAGCAGGATTTAGGTTATAGATCAAAAAGGCTATTTTCCTATTGATTTAGAGGTTTTGATGAACCTTCCTACAAAGCAATCTATGCTAGTCAGTGACTCTCTTTGGCGGTGTGCCCTTGATGAAGCGCCTTAATGTGGTGTCAGGGAAACGTTGTAAGCATTGCCAATTAATGCACTGCGTTCTAATCGACGTATGATCCTAAGCACGCTTTAGTGCTTCTCTGATCTCTTTCATGGCTTTACGTCTGTAAGAATGCGGATTATTTTTATTTGCTTCGATGTTTTTGATATAAAGCAATACGTCACTTTTTTGGTGACCGTTTAGGTTTTGCACTGAAGATAGTATCTCCTTCTCAAGCGTCAAGTAATTCATAGTAGATGTGGTTTATATATGAACTAATGTACGTTTCTGGTGTTAGACAGGTTTTAGGATAGTGTTGTATTTCGATTAAATTGACCCTAGTAAAATGTTACTTATTGTTAACATGACATCATTTCAAGTCATCTAAACGCTGTAAATTCATTAACCAAAAACAATAATTTTATGTCCGCCAACTCCAACGAAATTTCTCAGTTCCTCGAAAGTGTCGCAAGCAAGAACCCAAATGAAACTGAGTTTTTGCAAGCTGTAGAGGAGGTTGCAGAGACCATTATTCCTTTCATTGCAGATAAGCCAAAGTACAAAGACTCAAATATTTTGGAAAGCATGTGCGAGCCTGAGCGAGTATTCATGTTTAAAGTACCTTGGTTAGATGATAATGGACGACTTCAGATAAACCGTGGATACAGAGTTCAGATGAATTCTGCAATTGGACCGTATAAAGGGGGGCTAAGGTTTCATCCGACTGTTAATCTTAGCATTTTAAAATTTCTTGCTTTCGAGCAAGTTTTCAAAAACAGTTTGACCACTCTTCCAATGGGTGGAGGTAAGGGAGGTTCCGACTTTAATCCCAAGGGCAAGAGTGACAATGAGGTTATGCGTTTCTGCCAAAGCTTTATGACTGAATTGTCAAAGTACATAGGACAATTCACAGATGTGCCTGCTGGAGATATAGGTGTGGGAGGTCGAGAGATCGGTTTCATGTTTGGTCAGTACAAGAGATTACAGGGAGAGTTTACTGGGGTATTGACAGGTAAAGGGCTCCAATTTGGAGGGTCACTTATCAGGCCAGAAGCAACTGGCTATGGATGCGTTTATTTTAGTGATGAAGTGCTGAAGCACAGGGACGACTCTCTCGAAGATAAGGTGTGTACGGTTTCTGGCTCAGGAAACGTTGCTCAGTTTGCTATCGAAAAATTGATTCAAAGTGGGGCAAAAGTCGTGAGTATTTCGGATTCTGGTGGATCTATCTACGATCCTGAAGGCATAGATGAAGAGAAGCTTGCCTATATCAAAGAGCTGAAGAATGTGAAAAGAGGTCGAATCAGTGAGTATGCTGAAAAATATGGCTCTGCGAAGTTTAGAAAAGACGAGACGCCCTGGACGATAAAATGTGATCTTGCTTACCCATGCGCTACCCAAAATGAGCTGCCATTAGAGGATGCGGAATTGTTAACTAAAAATGGATGTATTGGAGTTTTTGAAGGGGCCAATATGCCTACGA
>JABSPG010000725.1 GCA_013214445.1 Ekhidna sp.
ACCCAGATGTATGCTAAGAGACCACCTTCTTCAAGTAGTTGCCTATCCCCTCCTGATACATCATGTGCTGAGGCAAGGAATGGGATAAACAGCAAGACAAGGATTATATATCTGATGCGCATTTTACTCTCCTTTGTTTTTGCTGAACCATAGGAACAAAATAACTACTATGAGAAAGCTAAGCAAAGCGTATACATATCCAGGAATCCCATCTTCATGTTCGTGATCGTGCGAATGACTGTGTCCATGCTCGTGAGAGTGCCCATGATCATCATGCTCATGCGTGTGTCCTTCTCCTACCGCAAAAGTGATTGTAGCCCAGTTAGATTCATGTGTTAGTGTATCATCTTCTACTTCCACCAGATGGATTGTTCTCAAATACCACACACCTTCTGAGGAAATAGGAACTTCAAGCAACCCTTGATCATCGGTTCGTAATTGAACTAGTTCATCATGCTGATGATCATTTTCGTCATCATGGCTATGCTTATGCCCATCATGTGAGTGATTGTCATTTTTATTGCCTACATATACTAATTGGTTTGGTAGAGGTGCTTGATTAAAGAGCAGTTTTACTGGAAGCTGATGTCCCGCATGCATGTCATTTGGATTCTCTAGAAGAATGAATTCGATAGGATAACCGAGTTCTTCCTTGTAATCATCGGTTCTTTTACTGCCTACCTGGAAGATGATTTTCACGTGCTTTGAATACTTTTCGATCGCAGTGTCTCCAAGGGTTCCGTTTTGCTCTCGGGATGTCAGCATATCTAATACCCCATCATGCTTCAGATAATTGTTGAAGCTTTCTGCGGACATTCCCAAGGTTCGAGGCTTGGTAGATACGCCTGCCACCCAGGTGCCTTCAGGTCCAGTATTGAAATTGAGGTAGGTTGTTTTTTCTTTTTCGAACCAAGAAGAGCTATCTGGATTACTTCTTTGACCATTGCCTAACAGACTAACATCAATCATTCGATCTCTTGTGATTACATTATCACTTTTTTCAAAAGTGCCGTTGTATAGTTCAATTACTGCATCAGTATTTGGCTCGAAGTTGTATTTGCCCAACTTTAGATACATGTCATGACTAGAGAGTATTACTAATATGATTATGCTTCCGATTATTCGTTTCATGCTATTGCGGGTGAGTTAGTTTTGAATATACAAATCTAGTCGCTGGTTGAATTTTTGTAACGCAATGATAAGCATGCAAGTGCTCTTAATTGATAAATCGAGAGCGGGTAATTTGGGGTAAAGCTTTCAATGATCACTCCCACTGCAAATCAGTATTTTTTGAGAGAGAATTAGAACTGTTCCTTCTCAAAAAAACTATACTAAATATATGATTTCAAGTATCCGAAATTAGTAATGTAACATATGTTACAGCTTCATAAATATTAGTTTGGTAACTTGAATCATTAATGTCCATAGTGGTAAACGATTCTAGAAGACGATTCATTAAAAAAAGTGTGCTTGCAACTTTCTCCGCATCACTCGGTGCGAATGTAGTTTTTGGGAGGTTGATTCCTGAAGGATATACTCCAGTCGCTCTAGAACAGGATGATTTTTATGCACGATTTGGTAAAGACAGAGGCATGGTCATTCTTAATGATAGGCCATGGAACGCAGAGGCACAGGCTCATATCTTGGACGATGAAGTGACACCTGCTTCAAAAATGTTTGTGCGGAATAATGGTTTGGTTCCAAAAGAAATAGACGCTGACCAGTGGGTATTGACAATTGATGGTGAATCTGTCAAGGAGCAAAGGAGTTTTAAACTGCAGGATCTTAGAAAATTTCCTAAATATACGTACCAGCTTACCCTAGAGTGTGGGGGTAATGGCAGGAGCGAATTTGACCCTCCAGCAAAAGGCAATCAATGGACAGTCGGAGCGGTTTCATGTGCACGCTGGGGTGGAGCCAGACTGAAAGATGTTTTGGATGAGGTCGGACTAAAAGATGATGCTGTTTATGTTGGTTACTACGGAGCAGATGTTCATCTGAGCGGTGATCCGAATAAGAAACCTATATCCAGAGGTGTTCCTATTTCAAAAGCATTGATGGAAGAGACGTTGATTGCCTATGAAATGAATGGGAAGGACATTCCCTTGATTCATGGTTTCCCTTTGCGTCTGGTAGCAGGAGGTTGGCCAGCTTCGGTCTCTGGCAAGTGGATCAATCGGCTGAGTATTCGAAATAAGGTTCACGACGGTGCGAAGATGGGGGGGCAGTCCTACAGAGTTCCTTGCGAAACTGTGGAGCCAGGAGCTAAGGTAC
>JABSPG010000726.1 GCA_013214445.1 Ekhidna sp.
TGTACAAGACTTGCCAAGTTTCCCCACTGATCTCTGGCAAGCGAAACGTCTAGTTGATTAGGGACTAGGCCTTTGGCCTCTGAAGTCTTCACCTCAACCGCAGGTCGTATGATTAAGACCTTTAATTCTTCCGCGATTGGCAGTGCAAACCAATCCAAGGGATCATAGCTCCTGATGGCTACAAAACCACCCAGTAGTGAGGGCGCCACATTATCCGCGTGGTAGCATTTTGAGGCGAATGCTTCCCCCTCCAATGCATATGGAAGGAGATCCGACACTTCCAAAGGATTGGGCAGTAGTTGATTTACAGCATACACTGCACCCGCAGCACTTGATGCACTCGATCCCAATCCACTTCCAGGCTTGAAATGCTTTTTTATCTGAAAATCAAATCCAAGATCCTGATCCACAGCATCCAACAGGGCCTTCGCTGCAATGGTAGCAACATTCTCCTCGGGTTTCAATGATAGATCTCCGCCTTCAATTGATTGTATCACGAGTTTGTTATCATCTCTTGTAGAAACAATGATTTCCTCAAAGACATCCTCCAATGCAAATCCAATGGTGTCATATCCTGCCCCCACATTTGCTACCGTAGCTGGCGCTTTGACTTTAATTGATTTCATAATTTGTAGTAGTTCATAGGTGAAGCTTTACTATTTATTTATCAAACTGGAGACTAGTTGTCTGATTGGGCAATACGAAGTACATCGGCAAAAATTCCTGAAGCCGTCACTTCTGCACCTGCACCCGCGCCTTTAATCACCAATGGCTGCTCAGCATAGCGATCTGTGTAGAATAGCACCACATTGTCCTTGCCTTCCAGGTGATAAAAAGGATGTGAATCAGGTACCTCTTCAAGCTGAACTTTACTTTCTCCATTCTCAAAAGATGCTACCACTTTCAACCTAGAACCCTTATCCTTTGCCTGAGTATACAAGTTTCTAAAGAAGTCCTCTTCTTTCTCAATCTTTTGATAGAACTCATCTAAATCACGGGTATTCTCACACGTTGCTGGAATGAACGATTTCAACTCAATCTGGTCATCTTCTAAGGTGTACCCACTTTCTCGAATGAGAATCAGCAACTTTCTCATCACATCCTTGCCAGATATGTCCAATCGAGGGTCTGGCTCGGTATAACCTAACTCCTTTGCCTTCTTGATCACACTAGCAAAAGAATCACTCCCATCGTACTCGTTGAAAAGAAAATTCAACGTCCCTGATAGCACTGCCTGAATCTTGTTCACCCTATCCCCACTACGCACCAGGTCATTAAGCGTGGACAAAACCGGCAATCCGGCGCACACATTCGTTTCGATCAAAAACTGACTTTGATACTTTTTGGCCACAGATTTCAAATCCAAATAATCCTGATGCGATCGAGTAGCAGCAATTTTATTCGGAGTAACCACCGAGATACTCTTTTTCAATATGGCTTGATAAAGCGAGGCGATATCATAGGATGCTGTAATATCAATAAAAACAGCATTCCTAAAGTTTAGATCAACCATTTGTTCTACAAATGCCTCTTTTGTAAAGGGATCACCCTCTCCCAGATAGTCTTTCCATTTTGATATGGGAATACCGTCTTTTTCAAAAACCATCTTGCGAGAATTGGCCAAACCAATCACTTTGATATTCAGCTGATGCTGCTCTTTCAGAAACTTAAACTGCTGTTTAAGTTGACCTAAGAATGCAGCCCCTACATTGCCTGTACCAATGATGAAGAGATTGATTCGCTTCATTAAGGAGAGGAAAAAGCTTTCATGCAGCACATTTAGTGCTTTATTCAAGTCCTCACTTGGAATAATAGCAGAAATATTACGCTCAGAGGATCCCTGAGAAATTGCCTTTATGCTGATTCCATTTCGTCCCAAAACGTTAAACATTGTGCCGCTCACTCCTATCTGATCCTTCATATTTGACCCGATCAAAGCGAGCAAGGCATACCCCTCTTCAAATTTGATTGACTCCAAAACACGCCGTTCTTCGAGACCTCCAAATTCTTCGCGAAGTGCAGCAAGTGCCTTCTGAGCTTGATCTGAGCGGAATCCAAGGGTTACAATCATCCCAGCATTACTGTGGGTCATAAAAGCTATTGGCAATTGGTATCTTGAAAAGACATCAAAAAGTCTGGAGAAAAAGGCATCCTTATTTGAGAGCGACCACCCACTGATGGATACAATGGTTATATCGTCTATGCTCGATATTCCTTTAATTAAGTTGTGATCCGACTGCTGATTTGAAACTAGCGTTCCCTTCGCTT
>JABSPG010000727.1 GCA_013214445.1 Ekhidna sp.
GCACTTTTTCATTCATCGGCCTACTCAAAAAATGGTCAAAGGCTCCGTACACTAGATTACCCGTATGTATGTATCCCCGTTTTTTACCCTCATTATTTTGCGTATACATCAGCTTTTCCGCTTCTTGCATAGCAGCCTTATAAGCCCGTCTATGAATAGCTAAAAGCTCTTCATCCTTCGTAACAGCATGAAGTAACGACAAACACTTTGGCGCACTAAAGGTAAGATCAACTCCTGCTCTAGCGCCAAGATTGTCTCTTACACCAAGCTTCATTGTATCATCTTCAGGGTGGCGCCTGCCCGATAATCGGGCAAAGCCTTCAGCTGTGATTTGGCAGCCTTCAATGCCTAGTAAACGACTTGTTGTTCCTGCATAATAGGATTTGATGTTCTGATCGAGATAGTAATTTCCTTCTTTGGATAATCCTTCTCTGAAATAGCGCTGTGCGCCGACAGCATTATGCGAAACGGTTATTGTTAACATATCAGAAAGAGTCTTATGATGTGAGAGAGAAAGATTGCTGACCAATAGCGCTAATGATGCAAGCATTACGATTTCGAATTGAGATATCTTGTTGCAAATCCTGACTAAAGAGTTTAGAGAAAAGGGCGATATGGAAACACGTCCTTTCATATGCCTAGAATCGATCCATCGTGTAATTGAGTCGTCTTATCATTCGTAATAATGATAAGCTCATTTCCTGCGATTGTAAGCAGGAACCAGCCGAAACAATGATCTATATCAAAGTAGATCAGGCATATACCTAAACTGATAACAGCTAGACATTCTATAAAATTGATGAAGAACTCTCCGACTGTCACATATTTCTCAAAAAGTGAGCAAGTCAGTATATATAAATAGCTTTTACCTCGGCGGTTCAGTTCCTTATTTAAGCCACACCAGCTCATGACCGTGTGCGTTAAAGAGGACAGAACAAAGACGCAATTAAAGATGGCGAGTGGAAGGCTATGAACATCCACAAAAAGAGCATCACAAACCTCTTGCCAACCCCAACCAGCAAACGCAATGATAAATGGGACTGCAAAAGCAACAAAGGGTGTGAAAATCGCCCAGACAGACTCATGATTGAAAACGCTGATATAACATGAGCCAATCACTGTCAGGCAAAGGCCTGTAACATTCACCCCATGTTGACCACCTTTGATGCAAGTAAAAAGATACGCAAAAATAGATGCATTGGCTTGTATAAACTGCTTGGCTATCAAATCGAGAGCACGGTTGCTGTCATTGAGTAATAAGCCCCAAACTTTAGATGTGCGCATTCCAATGAAGAGAGAACTATCACCCAACTTGCGGGCTAATGTTCGTTTAAATTCCCAGTATGATTTTTTGTGCATGACCTTGGGTTTAGATGTAAAAATGACTCCAATATCAAGTAGAGAAAGCTGCGCTAATGCGCAGCCTTGACCATGACAGACTTGGCATTCATAGCTTCCAGTAAAGCTTTTTTGTAAAATCTGGTAGACCACAGCGCGATTTCGCTATCACCGTTAGTATTAACCAAGATCACTTCCACATTTGTAAAATCCGGCATGGGTGCATCCGCCTTGAACAGCTCTATAAGCTTATCATAGTCAGCTAAAATAGCTGAGGGGTTGCCTTTGTAGCTATGATAGAAATCAATAATAAACCCGCTTTCTACAAAATCACTTTCAATTGTGCAGGTATTACGAGAAGCATTTTTAGAGAAGTACTCTTGAATGACACACAAAGTCCGGTATATTTCTGTTCTACCATGATCCGCTGGCTGGCCCAAATACTGAAAATCAGACATGGCCTTTTTGATGAAGCTGGAGATTTGACGATCCCGCTCTACTTTAGACACACCGTTTGGCGAAGGTAGTGTTGCAGTATTAACCTTGGTAATACCAGCCTCACCAATGACACAGGAATAAAGATTAATTTCCTGTTGAACATTCCTCAAATCCATTTGAGCAAGAACCCTCTTGAGATTGGACTTTGGCTCAAATGGAATATCTCTAGCACTAATAGACACATCCACCACTTGGAAATGATTGATCTGCGCAGTAGAAAAAAAGCAAATTAATAGTAAGGTCACATTAGCAACACTAGCCTTGCTAATGTTTGTCAATAAGATTTGTGTCGTTTTCATCTAAATATTCTTTTAAAAAATGAATGATCGTTTTTGTCGTATACTTCTTGAATGATTGCCAAGCGTACCTGACAGATTTTTCGTACGATTAGTAATTGATGTGCGAGGTGCTTTCGAAGTTCTCTTACCTCC
>JABSPG010000728.1 GCA_013214445.1 Ekhidna sp.
TGTCGACAGCCTGTAGTTTAATGGTACCAGTATTATACCTTTCTTTAGAGCTACACCAAAGAGTACGACAAGTTCGATCCTAAATTCCGAAAGGATAACTACCCGATCACCTTTTCTAATCCCCAGAGCACTTAACTTCTGGCCCAAATAATTTGCTAGATTATCTAACTGGCTATAAGTAAGTTCGCTTTGAGCATGATTGTCTCTTACCACAGTCTTTGAAGGAGAGTACTGCGCCCATTTAGCTATCCAATCTGTCTCCATCGAATTAGTACTTAAATGCTGCACTTGCAAACGCCAATCCTCCACCGGAACCGATAAAAAAGAGTTTATCGCCACGCTTTATCTTTCCAAGGGCAATCGCTTCATCTAAAGCCATCGGAATACAAGCAGAACCTGTATAACCATACTCATGCATTACTGTATGCGCTTTTTCTCTAGGTAATCCAAGAAGATCCAAAGTAGCCCAAATACTGTTTATATTGATCTGAGTAAACAGAAATTGATCGACTTCCTCGATCGCAATACCAGATCTTTTGGCAAGTACCTTAGCCATATCAGACCACATTGATGGATTAAGCTCCGTGGGGAATCGTTTGACAAATTTCAATAGGTGGTCTTTGTTTTCTACTACTTCTGCTGTTACCGGCTGATGGGTACCGCCAGCATAGATCCCCATCCAATCGCAGTACTCACCTTTAGTCCGTTGCTCACTTGCTTGAAAACCTGTTTCCATATCATCTGTCATGGACAAAACCACTGCCCCAGCTCCATCTGCAAACAAATTGCATGTCTTCTTATCCTTCATATTTAAGTACTTGCTCATCGCATAAGCCCCTATTAGAAGTACATTGTTATAATTTTCGTCCGCTTTGATGTACTTAGCGGCTGTATCAAGTCCGATGACAAAACCCGCACATGCGGAATTCAAATCAAAAGTGGCCGCATTTGTCATCTGCATTCTGTATTGCAGCTTGGATGCCGTTGATGGAGAGATATACTCAGGCGTATCTGTTGCTACAATGAGTAAATCAATATCCTTTACGTCCAATTCTGCCCTATCTAAGGCAACCTTTGCGGCGTTTTCACACAGATCCACTGTTGATTCATCTGCAGCACACCATCTTCTATTTTTAATGTGCACATTTGCTTCCAGCCAATCAGATACTTTCTCACCCAGCAACTCATCAAAATAAGTATTCGGGACAATCCTTTCAGGTACGTACATACCTGTAGAAGTAATCTTAGCATTTCTCATCATTACACGGTCATCCCTCCGTCTACACTAATCGTTGCTCCATTGATATATCCCGCTTCATCAGAGGCCAAGAAGCAATATGTATTAGCAATGTCTTCTGGTGTCCCAAGAGCAGCCATTGGCACCTTAGACTTCATCATATCAATTACATTATCCGGCATGGCCATAACCATATCAGTAGCAATAAATCCAGGAGCAACTGCATTTGATGTGATCCCTTTTCTTCCTAGTTCCCTGGCCCAAACTTTAGTCATGCCAATAACTCCAGCTTTGGTAGCTACATAATTTGTTTGTCCAAAGTTGCCATAAATACCTACCACAGAAGAAGTATTAATAATGCGTCCATATCCTGCTTCGACCATATGCTGCTGCACATGTTTACCACAGTTAAAAACTCCGGTGAGGTTCACATCAATGACCTGCTGCCATTGTTCTGGAGTCATTTTCTTAAGCGTTGAGTCACGTGTGATACCTGCATTATTTATCAGTATGTCGATTTTACCATGATCTGTAATCACTTTTGTGGTCGCAGATTCCACCTCCTCGTAATTTGAGGTATTTACTTTCATAAATACTCCACCTATTTCTTTAGCTAGTGACTCTCCATCCTCATTAAGATCCCAGATAATCACTTTGGCTCCTTCGCCACTGAATTTCTTACATGTAGCTTTTCCTATGCCATTGGCACCTCCGGTGACAATAGCAACTCTATCTTTTAGTCTTGTCATAAGCAAAAGCAAAGGCCGACTGACCTTCGCGATTTAAGTTTTTGTTTTATAAATCAACTTTTAGTTCGATGGACTACAACCTCCCGATAAAGGGTGAAGCTGTAAACTCTCTATACTCCGTATCAAATAGGTTTGTGACGGCCAGTGAGGTGGTAAACATGTCGTTCCATCGATAGCCTGCTCCAAGGTCAACGTTTACCATACCAGCAAGTGGCCCATAGTTCCAGCTATCAGCACTTCTAGCATTTTCGACTATTGGCACCCCTCTATAAGTAAGA